>PMCG01000224.1:222-3757 GCA_003155335.1 Acidobacteriota bacterium | reverse complement strand
TCGACATCGAAGAGCGCCTCGAGGTCTTGCACGCCGCGCTCTGTGATTTCAGCCTTGGAGACGAGATCGTCAACCTGGCCTGTGATCGAGCGCGGGTCCTTGATGGAGAAGCTCTGATCGCGCAGGAGCTGCAGCGCCTCTTGCACCGCCTCGGTCTGGGCCTCGATCAGCTGCTTGTTCTCGAGCGCCTTGTCGTAGCGTTCCAGGCGCTTCTTGAGCACTTCCTTGGTCTTGGCCTTGATCTGCTGGAGACGCTCGGGCCCGCTGGACATCTCGTGCTCGATCATCGCGATGCGCTCCTCGATGCGCTCCTTGTCCGTGCTGGCGAAATAGGTGTCGTAGCGCGCCAGCGAGTAGCGCATGCGCAGGTAGAACGACATCAGCGAGTCGAGCTTCGTGACGAGATCCTCGAGCAGCACCTGGGACGACTCGTCCAGCCCGCGGTAGTTCTGGCGGATCTCGCCAGCCAGGCGCACCAGGTCCTGATACTGGCGGCGCTCTCCGTCGGGCAGAGCGCGCAGCATCTCGGAAGCCTCGACGAGTTTCTTGCCCTGCTCCTCGGCGCGCACCTCGGTGATGTGCTCGGCTTTGACCACGTTCTGGAAGCGCGGNNCAGACGCCGATGACGTTGTACTGCAGCTTGAACGCGTGCCAGAAGTAGTTGGGTTCGTCGTTGTTGCTCGCCATGGCTGCTACATCCTACGCGATCTCGCAGAGACCTGGCGCGACGCGGTCCTACGTCGTGATGCGCACGTTTCCGCCGCGCACCTGCCTCTGCACTTTGCGCAGGAGGACGTCTTCTAGCTCGCGGAAGCGCGGCGTTTCCTTGAGATCCTCGGTGCGGTGCAGCGGCAAATCCACCGCGACGTCGTCGACGATCGTGCCAGGTCCGGCCGAGAAGATGTGGATCTGATCGGCCAGATAGACGGCCTCCGAGATGTCGTGCGTCACGAAGAGGATCGTGCCCTCGATCTCCTCCCAGAGCTGGTTGATCAGGTTCTGCATCTCGAGCCGCGTGCCCACGTCGAGCGCGCCAAACGGCTCATCCATGAGAATGATGCGCGGCTTGCAGGCCAGTGTGCGCGCGATGGCCACGCGCTGCCGCATACCGCCCGAAAGCTGTTTGGGGTACTTGTTCTCCGTTCCGGCCAAGCCGACCTTCTTGATCCAGGTGCGCGCGATCTGCTCGCGCTCGGCGCGCGGCATGCCGCGCAGTCTCAGGCCAAAGGCGACGTTGTCGAGCACGGTGTACCAGGGATACGAGCTGTAGCTCTGAAAGACCATCCCCCGGTCCGGCCCTGGCCCAGCGACACGCTCGCCGCGCACGATCACTTCCCCTGCCGTGGGCGCGTACAGACCGGCGATCATGCTGAGTATCGTGCTCTTGCCGCAGCCCGACGGGCCCAAGAAGACCCGGAATTCGCCGACGTCGGGCTTGTCCTCGACCACGAGGTTGACGTCCTTGACAGCGTCGATGACCTTCCCGTCGGGGTTGATAAACGACTTGCTGACGTTGCGCAGCTCGAGCACGTTCGGACGCGCTGCAGCGGAGTGAGAGGGCGCGGGCGTGGAGGCCGGGCTGGTCATTCCTCGTTCCACTTGAAGAGCTGCTGGTTGACGAGTCGGATGACCTGGTCGGTCAGCACGCCAATCAGAAGAATCACGATGATGCCGGCGAAGATCCAGTCGACGTGGCCGCGCTTGCCGGCCACAGTGATGAGCGCACCCAGGCCGTACTTCGGGTTGACCAGCTCGGCCAAGATGACGTAGGTCCAGCCGATGCCGTTCATGACGCGCAGCGCCTCGCCGATAGTCGGCAGGCTGCCGGGGATGAGCACGTGATAGATCATCTGCCAACGCGACGCGCCCAAGGTGGCGGCTGTCTGAAGGTAGACGTCGTCGACGTGCTCGACCGCCTCGACCACGAGTGGCAGAAGATAGACGAACGTGCCGACGAAGAGCAGCATGATCTTCATCGTCTCTTCGATGCCGAACCAGACCAGGAAAAGCGGCACCAGCGCTGAGATCGGGAGGAAGCGCAACGGATCGACCAAGGGCGACAGGAAATGCTTCACCTTGGGATACGTGCCCATGAGCAGACCGAGCGGAATGGCGACGAGGGCCGAGATCGCAAAACCCATCGTGACGCGATAGAGGCTGTAGCAGGCGCTCCGCACCAATGCCTCTTCCTGGTGGAGGTAGGGGAACGCGCGCAGCACCTGCGTCGGAGACGGCAGGATCACGCGCGGCATGAGCCCGCCGTACGTCAGCAGGCACCAGGCGCCCAAGAACGTCGCGACGCCCGCCAGCGCGAGCTGACGGGCGGTCGCATGCGTGACCGACTCCCGGATCTTCATCGCCGCGTCACCGCGGGATGACCTCGAAGTCGGTGCGGCGGTTCTTGGCGCGGCCGTCGTCCGTATCGTTCGACGCCACTGGCCGATCCGGTCCGTTGCCCACGACGTCGAACTTGTTGCGCTCAAAGCCCCGCGTCACGAGATAGCGCGCCACGGCGTCGGCGCGGGCCCGCGACAGGCGCATGTTGGCGTCGCGGCTGCCGACGTTGTCCGTGTTGCCGGCGACGCGCAGGTACGCGCTGCCGAACGTCGCGGCCAGCTCAACGACTTGGATGTCNNAGGATCGGCGCAGCAGCGGCGCGCGCCGGTGCCTCAAAGGCGAACTCCGGCTGGGCCGCCACCTGGGCTGCCTGCGGGAAGAACTCGGCCGCGCCATCGAGGAAACGCGTGTCGGCGGTTTGATAGGGCTCAAAGACGTTGGTGAGCTTGCCGATCTTGCGCCAGATGCCCTGGGCCGTCTTGTAGATCGTGTGGTAGTTGGCCAAAGCACCCTTGGGGTCGAAGAAGGCGCGGTTCTCCGCGAAGCTGGGCAGCTTCACGTCGGCTAGCATGCCCTTTGCAGCGTCGAGGTCGACGCCCGAGAAGCTGCGCGCCATCAAGGCCGCCGCCTTGTCTGGATTCTTGTTCGCGAGATCCACGCCGCGCAGCCAGCCGGCCACGAAGCGGCGCGCGTCCTCGGGATACTGCTCGAGAAAATCGCCGCGCGCCACGAAGATGTCCGCGATCAAGTTCGTCGCTTCACGTGTCGAGGCCAGGATGCGCGCGCCCGGCCGTTCTTTCGCGGCCGTGTAGACGTCCGGCGACCATGAGACTGCGGCGTCCACGCGGCCGGCCTTGAAGACGTTGGCTGCGTCGATGGCAGAGTCGGTGAACTTCCACTCGACGTCGCGGTTCGTCAACCCGCCCTGGGTCAACACGAAGAGCGCGAAGTAGTGCGAGGGCGTGCCCTCGGCGCAGGCAATGGTCTTGCCCTTGAGGTCTGCCACGCTGTGTATCGATCCATCGACGGCAATGGCGTCGCCGCCACGGCTCCAGTCGTATTGGAGGATGGCTTTCGGTTTCAGCGTGGCGAGCTCGCCGTACTCGAGCGAGTAGGCGTCCACGGTCGACCACATGATGTCCACGCCGCCGTGATCCCCGCCGGCGCGGAAGGCGTCGCGCGATTTGGCGAAGTCGTC
>PMCG01000224.1:0-164 GCA_003155335.1 Acidobacteriota bacterium | reverse complement strand
CTTGATCGGACGCTTGAGCCGCGCGCCTCCCGCGACCGGAGCGCGTGCTTCCGACACGCCGGCGCTCGACGTGGTCCCGACACCGCTGAAGTCGTCGCGAGAGACCAGGCCCTCGGCCTTCTTGTCCGGCGCGACGACCTTGAGCGCCTTGCCGAGCACGCCGT
>PMCG01000153.1 GCA_003155335.1 Acidobacteriota bacterium | reverse complement strand
ACCTGGGACATGCCGGCCTCGCCCTGTCTTGCCTCGCGCGTGGCCTACGGAACGCCTGTCACTGTCGAAGTGCTCGGCCGCGTGGAGCGCGCCGAGGCAGGCGTGCGGCGCCTCGGTTTCAGGGAGTTCCGCGTGCGCCATGTCGGGGGTGCTGCGAGAGTCGAGGTGGCGCAGGAGGAGTTGCCGCGCCTGGGCGATCCGGCGCTGCGGCAGGCAGTGGAGCACGCGGTGACTGACGCCGGGTATCGTGAGGTCGTGATCGACCCACAGGGTTATCGGCGCGGGCGCCTCAACGAGGACCTGCCGCCAGCCCACCGCAACTGAGGTATCATTCCGCTGCCCGCCCGCCACGCTCCGCCGTCGCGGACGGAGCACTCCCGAGGAGGGAGCCAATGGGAAATTTGGGCTTGCCGGAAATTCTCGTCATCCTCGCCATCTTGATCCTCATCTTTGGCACCAGCCGGATACCGGAGCTAGGTCGAGGGTTGGGGGAGGGTATCCGCAATTTCAAGAAGTCGCTGAAGGGGACCGAAGACGAGAAGAAGCTCTGACGTCTGTGTCCTGCCAACGGTCGATCGATCCGATCGTGGCGGGGCGTATCAACATCGCTTGAAAGGTTGCCTGAGATGAGAAAAACCGATGTCGCTTGCGCGCTCACTCTGATCGCCGGTCTTGCTTTCGTCGGCTGCGGAGGCAAGAAGGTCCAGACCCCTGCGGCACCCGCGCCGGTGGCGCCCCAGGCGCCCCCGCCAGCGCCGCCCCCGTCGCTCTCTGACGTCGTGCCTCAGGAAAACGAGTACGATCGGTTGAAGAAGAAGTCGTCGGACGAGCTGGACCGCCTGGGCCTGCTCGCGGAGATCCACTTCGACTTCGACAAGTCGGATGTCCGCGAGAGCGATCGGCCGATCCTCAACAGGAACGCCGAGGCCCTGAAGAAGTACGACTTCATCATCGCCACCGTCGAGGGGCACTGCGACAGCCGCGGGACGGTCGAATACAACCTGGCACTGGGCGAGCGGCGCGCGAAAGCCGCCTACGATTACCTCGTGTCCTTGGGCGTGCCGGCCGCGCGGCTGAAGACGGTCTCCTACGGCAAAGAGGTCCCGCTTTGCACGGAGCAGACCGAGGATTGCTGGGCCAGAAACCGGCGCGCGCACTTTGCCGTCACCGGCAAGACCACGCACTAGGGCTATCGTCTGAGCGATGCCACCCCGCCGGCACTGCGGGGTGGCGTTGCTGTGTCTGGACCGGGTGACCTTGACACCCCGAGTTGTTTGGCCTGTAATGCCCCTCATTCAGGTGTGAGGCCCCAGCGGCCCCCGCACTCTCCATGAGCGAGCCCACAACGCCGCCCGCCGCGAACGCACCCACGACGGTGCCAGGTGAGAGTATCGGTAAGTACGCCATGGTGCGCGTGCTCGGTAGGGGCGCGATGGGCGTGGTCTACCTGGCGCACGACACGGTCCTCGAAAGAGACGTCGCTCTCAAGGTGATGGTGGCCGGGATCGCCAACGATCCCGAGCTCAAGCAGCGCTTCGAGCGCGAGGCGCGCGCTGTCGCCAAGATGACCCATCCGAGCATCGTCACTGTGTTCGATTTGGGCAACCACACAGACGGCTCGCCCTACATCGCCATGGAGCTGCTCAAAGGGCAGGACCTCGCGCACGCGATGCGCCAGGGCCCCATGACGCTGGATCGGATCGTCGCCATCATCGCGCGCGTGCTCGCAGGCCTGAACTGCGCGCACCAGGCGGGAATCGTCCATCGCGACATCAAGCCGGCCAACATCTTCCTCAACGCCGACGGTTCCGTGAAGATCATGGATTTCGGCGTCGCCCGTCTGACGACGGCTTCGATGACGGGGACGGGCAACATCGTCGGTACTGCCGACTACATGTCCCCCGAACAGGTCCGGGGCGCGAAGGTCGACGGCCGCAGCGATCTCTTTTCCGTCGGCAGCCTCTTCTACGAGCTGCTCACCGGCCGGCGGCCGTTTCACGCCGAGAACCTCATGGCCATCTTCTACCGCATCACCCATGAGGAGCCGGCCTTCGATCTTGTCCCGGCTGGACCAGCGTACGACCCGCTGCTGCCGATTCTCAGAAAGGCCCTTGCCAAGGACCTGGACCAGCGCTACAAGACGGCCTACGAGTTCATGGCCGATCTGCGAGAGTACTTGCGGGTCCACGCCACGACGGCTTCGGCGCAGCAGGCCCTTGAGGGTCTCCTCGACATCGAGGCACCGCCCACGCCGCCCCCGCCGCTCACCGGCCCGGGAACGCAGTCCGCCGAACCGACCGAGATCGTAGCCGGGACGATTGAAGAAGAGTTGACCACCCCTGCCGCTCGCCCCGCGATCGGCCAGCGCGCGCGCACCACGCCGGCCCGACAGCGCGGGGCGATCGCGGCGCCGACCGTTCTGGCTGCGCCGCCTCGGCCGGCCCGGCCCACGCGCGGGCCCAGCCCGCTGGGCTACGTGCTCGCTGGCGTGGTGCTGAGCGTCTTGGTCGGCGGGGGCATCTTCGTCTATCTCGCGCNNGAGCCGACGTTCGCGCCGGCCCACGGGCGGGGCGAGGCCGCGATGCGAGCCGCCCAAGCCGCCTTTGCGCAGGGAGACTACGACACCGCGCTCTCCCAGGCCCAGAAGGCGCTAAAGGAGCAGCCAGATCAGGCCGATGCCCGGAAACTCGTTGACAGTGCACTCAGTGGTCAGAAGGCCAATGCGCGTTTCAGTGCAGCCGAGGCTGCGCTCGGCCGCGGCGAGTTCGCTCAGGCGTCGGCCGAGGCCGAGGCCGGTCATTCGCTGGCCCCCTGGGATGCACGGGTCCAGGACTTGCTGAAGCGGGCTCAGGCGGGTCATGAGCATGCCCAGCTCCAGCTGCAACAACAGCAGCAGGCCCAGGGTGCCAGTCAGATCACGAGCTTGCTCAATCGGGCGGACGAAGCCCTCGAGGCGAAGAAGTACGACAGCGCGCTTGAACTCTACGGTGAGGTGCTCAAGCGTGACCCGAAGAACGAGCAAGCGGCCGTCGGACGGACAGGCGCATTGTCGGCTCGCGCCATGGCGCAGGCCGCTGCTGGCGCTACCACGCGACCTGCGACGGCACCGTCCAAGACCTTTGTTTCGGGCAAGACCGTCGCGCAGAGTGCGGAGACCAGCCCGGTGGGCTCGGTGCCGGCGGGTTTCGAGGAGTCGCCGAACGTCAACGTGCGGCGCGGGACACAGGCTGCGCAGCTCCCCGGTAGGATCGTCTTCGAGGTGAAGCCCGACCCCGTGCGGCCCGGTGAGCGCTATTCCGTGACGGTCTTCTTCAACAACGAGGGAGGCGCGTCGATTCCACTCAAGGAGATGACGGTGACGACGACCGTCAACGGCCGCCGAGCGGGCGGCCCGGTCCAGCCCTCGGTGGCCGAGATCGCTCCGCGCCAGAAGGCCGTGCTCCTCTCCCAGGACGGCATTTGGAGGGAGGACGTCACGTCCTGGTCGATGGAGGTCGCCGTGCGCACCGCGCGTGGTGAGACCTACCGCAACCAGGCGACCTGGAGGTGACTGCCGTGCGATTGCGGCTGCTCGTGTTGCTGAGTCTGTCGTGCGCTCCGGCGCTGGCCGATGATCCGCCGACCATCGACTACCAGCCGGCGTCGTGCACCGTCCCTGACCAAGCGATGTCGATCTGCGCAGCCATCACCGACGACGTCCAGGTGGCCAAGGCCACCGTCTACTTCCGCGCGGAGAAACAGCAGTACTACAGCTTCGTCGAGATGGCGTTCGGCGGCATCGACTACTGTGCGACGCTGCCTGCCGTGCGCGGGAACAAGACCGCCGCTATCGAGTACTACGTCCAAGCCGTGGACAACCAGTACCAGCCCGCCCGCACCAGTACTTACCGCATGCTCGTTCAAACGAACGGCGTGTGCGAGTTCCCGCCGATCGAGAAGAACGCTGCCCGTGCAGCAGCGATCCGTGTCTTTGCCACTCACAAGAAACAGGGCGGGAAGCTCGACGGCGCTTTCGATCCCAGGGGCGTGACCTTCGTGCCCGTCGCAGGCAACTGACGCCGTGGCGCAGGCCGCTCACGTCGATCGAATCCTTGCCGCCCGATGATAGAAGACGAGTCCAGCTCGCCGTCGCCGCCAAGCGAGGCCACGCTGACGCAGGACACGCCGCTACGCGTCTGGACGCTGGTGTTGGCGGCGCACGTGGCACTGTTGGGCTACATGTTGTCCGTGCGCGTCTTCTTTGCAGGCACGGACACGAGTTTGGCTGCACTGGCGCGGGGGATCGCCACCTGGGACGCCGTTCACTACCTCGCGATCGTCCGCGGCGGCTACTCGGCGTTCAACCTGGCAGTGCTCTTTCCCGGGTATCCCGCTGTCACTGCCCTCGTGACTCTCCTGCTGCGCGATCCTCTCTTGAGCGCATACGTCGTGAGCTTCGTTGCGCACGTCTTGGGAGCGTCTCTGCTCTACCGCCTCACTCGCATGGATCAGCCGACAGAGGTGGCCTGGCGCGCGGTCGTCCTTTCGCTGATCTTCCCGACAGCCTTCGCTGCGGTGGTCCCCTACTCGGAGAGCCTGTTTCTGTGCGCCGCGATCGGGGCCTTCTTCTTCTTCCGCTCCGGGCGCTACACGCTGGCCGGTGTACTGGCGTTCTTGGCCGCGTCCACTCGGCTTCCCGGACTCGCGTTGACGCCGGCCCTGCTGGCAGAGCTGTTCTTGAACAGACGCGAGCGTCGCGTGTCTGTGCGAGCGCTTCTCGCCACGCTCACGCCATGCCTCGGCGTCCTCGTTTTTCTCGCTGTCAACTGGCGTTTCTACGGAGACCCCCTCTACTTCCTGGCCGTCCAGCGATCCCTTTTCGTGCGTCAGATCGCCTGGCCTCACGTCGGGGCCATCAGCGCCTGGCACTCGCTCTCACGCCCTGCGCCGGAGTGCGTGACGGTGGGATTCAATGAGCTGCTCGGCGGCGCACTGGCCTGGGTCGTCGCCGTCTACGCCTTGCTCAGGCTGCGCGCGAGCTACGCGGTCTACTGCGGCCTGTCGGCGGCCCTCTTCACGTTTCAGTCGTTCTGGCTCTGCAACCTGCGCTACGTGTACGTCCTGTTCCCGCTGTACATCCTCATGGCCCGCGTCTCGCGCCGGAACTGGATCTACTACACCTTGACCGGAGTCTCGCTCGTCGGACTCGCTCTACTCTCGATGCAGTTCGCCAGAGGCCACTGGGCCGGATAGACGTCACGAGCGCCTCGGTCACACGTCTTACCGCACAGCTCCGGCGCGTGGAGCTGTGTCCCCGATTGACCGCCCATTGCGGAGGGAGTAGCGTGGCCCGCGGACGGTTGCGCTGGAGTACCTTTCTCAGGAGCGTGCTATGAACGCCTTGCTGCTGCTCGCCGCTGCTGCCCCTCTGTCCATGCCGACGCCCGCGCGTGTCGACTGGCGCGCCGAAGCCGACAAGCGCATCGAGCTTCTCCGCAAAGGCGCCTTCTCTGTCGAGCTGCGTGGCCGTGACGGCGTGGCGCTCAAAGGCGCACAGGTGGAGTATCAGCTCAAGCGCCACGACTTCCTGTTCGGCACTGCCGTCGCATACGAACCGTTCGCCGACAGCAGCGAGGCCGGCAAGCACTACCGACAGTTCATCCTCGACCACTTCAGCGCCCTGGTCTGCGAGAACGCAATGAAGTGGTACGCGAACGAGAAAGAGNNGGCCACTGCCTGTTCTGGGAGAAACAGCAATTCGTCCAACCCTGGCTCGCTGCCCTTGACCCACTGCAGCTCCGCGCGGCTGTGGAGCATCGCCTCGCGTCTGTTGTCGGCCGCTACGCGGGCCAGTTGGTGTCGTGGGACGTGAACAACGAGATGCTGGACGGATCCTTCTATCGCGAGCGTCTGGGCGCTGAGACGCCGGCGTGGATGTTCAAAGAGGCGGCGCGGCTCGACCCCAAGACGCCGCTGTTCGCGAACGAGTACGGGATCCTCGGGAACGAGGACAAGACCGAGCGCTACATCGCGCTCATCCGCGACCTGCGCAACGACGGTGCGCGCGTTGGCGGCATCGGCATACAGTCCCATGACTGCGATCGGCTCACGGTCACAGGCGAGGCCAAGCTGGCTCCTGGCGAGCGTCCGGAGGGCTTTCTCAAGTCGCCGCTGACACCGCTGGCTTTCCTGGTCACGCTCAACCGCCTCTACAGCGAGACAGGCCTGCCGATCCATCTCACCGAGGTCAGCGCCAAGGTGCCGGACCCCGAGCGACGCGGCGAGGTGCTGGAGACGTTCTTCCGGCTGGGCTTCAGTCACCAGGCGGTCCAAGCGATCATGCTCTGGGGCTTTGGCGAAAAGACGCACTGGCTGGGCGCTGACGCGGCCCTCATGAACGCCGACGGCACGCTCAACGCCGCTGGACAACGTATCAGTCGCCTGCTGCGCGAGGAGTGGACGACGCGCGGCACAACGGCCAGCGGGGCGGACGGCCGGCTCGCGTTCCGCGGCTTCTTCGGCCGCTACTCACTCAAGATCACTCTGCCCGACGGCCGCCAGGTCGAGCAGGAAATCCAACTGACCAAGACCGCGCCGAAGGGTATCGTGCGGCTCGCTGAGTAGGACGACTCCGCGTCCAGTCACAGACATCAGCCGCGCGCCTTTCCACCGTCAGCGCCGATTCGCGTGAATCGGAGGATCAGAGCGCGTCCGCGGCGAGGCCTGGGGACTGCCTCGACAGGCGCCAAGACAAGCCCGCATCTACTAGGAATCCGACAGCCAGAAAATGCACAATGGCGAAGGCCTGCGTCTCCGGCCCGCTGGCGGTCGAGAACCCCACCGGGACCGCGAGCGCCGAGAGTGCGGGGCAGCTCAGGGCGAGCAAGGAGCGAGCCGCGGAATTCGTCACCGGACCGCGGATGCGCGCAATTGCGCGTGGCAATGCGAGCGTCGTGAGGAGCAACGTTGGCCCGACCAGGAATGGCAGCGGAAGCTCCACGCGCCACTCGCCGATCCCTATCCAGTCGACCGTGGGCGCGAAGGCGTAGTAGATGTCCGTCGCGCCCTCGTTGACGCTTCGGCTCGGACTGAACGACACGCCGTCGCGGGCTGCTCTGGGCCAGAGCTTAGGCAAGGCGATCGTCGCCCAGATTCGCTTCGCCAGGATTTTCGCGAACCAGAGAGGATCTTCGCGAACGTCGTCGAAGATGGCCTGCCGATAGAACGCCTCGCACTCGATGCCGGTCCACCCGAGATCTGCCACGCGGAGCCTGTGACCGGCGTTCCCACAGGCATGCTCCGCCGCGCTGTCCCTCCACACGTACCCCCTGCTGCGGTCAAAATCCCCCAGTCCCATCCATAGACCGAACCAGGTAGGCCGAGGTGCCGTGTCTCGCGTCAGCAGATAGGGCGTCAGAAAGCACGCAGCCAAGACCAGGAACAACCCCCAGGAGTGAGGACGGGACCGAAGTCTCGCCCTGAACGCGCCGATGGCCAGGGCGAGAAAGAAACCCGGAAGCGTGGCAACCGCGGTCTGACGACATCGGACGCAGAGCGCGAAGAACGCCCCCAGCGCGGCGGCTCGACACAGAAGGCCGGCTGCGGTCGGGCTGCCGAGGACCGCATAGCTGGCCAATCCGACAACGGCGACGATCGACGCCAGATAAAACCCAACCCCCGAGTGCGGGAACGTCGCAAGGGTAGCCATGTACGGAGACAGGCCGCACAGGAGCGCCAGAGCGGCCGCGCCGCCAGGACGGCCGTGGCGCGCAAGTTCGACGCCACTCCAGATCAGGGCGGGCACAAAGCAGAGGACGCCGAGCCAGAGCAACAAGAAGGGCGCGACGCCCCCCAGCGCCTTGAATCCGATCGACAGAAGGAAGGCTCGGCCCTTGTCCTCCTGGGAACGCACTGGGTAGATGGCAGGTCCCGACGCGATACGTTCGATGGGCACCTTGCGCCAGAACTCCGCCACTCGGATGTGGGCCGCTTGCACGCCTTCCATGAGCTCGTACGTCGTTCGTCGCCACGCGTGAACGTGCGCCCTTCCGTACCAGAACGGCCGAGGGGGCGCTGGCTCGGGTTCGCCACCTTTGCCCAGGTAGATCCGGATGGCGCCATTCACGTCCTCCCAATAGCGCCGCCCCCAGGGAAGCGCCGCCAGGTCGGTGTCGCGGCGAAGCGCATACGCATTCAGGAAGCTGAGCGCCGCGCCCAGCATGACGGCTCCTACACCCAGGAAAAGCCAGAGTCGGGAGCCCCTCGAGTCGCGCTCCTGCGGGATGGTCGGCGACTTCATGTCAGCGATGACAGATACTACCCTCGCGCCGCGGGAACGTCAAGAGTTCGTCGGCAGCGCGCGGTTTCAAACGCGCGCAGGAAACCGCCCGTTCAATCGCGCGGCATGCGCAAGCCGCCGACGCCGTGAGTCGCCAGCCAGCGCGCCAGCTCGTCCATCACGTGCCCCGTTCAGATGACCATCGCGTCTCGAGATCGTCGCTCCCTCCGGAACACCTCGGATCATCAGCGCTGGGCTGGGGCGCAGCACCTCATCGATGAATGTCCGCGCTGACGCGCCCGAGAGTGTGACGCACCCGCCTGGGACCTTGAATTGCGCGGGCGTATCTGCGATCTCGGGGAATGCTCGGTCGTGGTAGAACACGACCAGCTCGGCACCGTGCTCTTTGCAGACCTTCGCGATCTCCGCGAGCAAAGCCCGAGCGAGGTTCGCCGCGTACTCAAGGCGCGGGCTTCGTGGACAGAGCGCGATGCTGAAGTGCGTCTTCTCGCTCGCGAAGTTCTCTCCGCCGAAGTAGAGCACGTCATTCGGATCCACGTTCTGTTGGCGCGCGACGACTTCGCGCAGTGACGGGGCGGTCTGGCAATCGGGCGCGTCAAGGCACGAGGCCTGATATGCAGGTGGCAGTCTGGATTCCCACTCCTCGTCCGTGACGTACGGCGCCAAGCCCCGCGCCCGATCGACCAGCCTCATGACGTAGAAGCGCTCTCGGTCTTGCGACTCCAGCCAGGCCGCGTTGGGACCCCGCAGCTCATTGTGCTCCAGCCAGAAAGTCGGTCTTGGCCACCCACGCTTGGGATTGTGCGTGGGGAACGTGTTGTTCCAGAGGTCATTCGATGGCGTGAACCAGAGCGCGACCACGCGCGGCTCGATCTTCGGAAGATACCTCTTGAGCGCGAGCAGCTCCTGGTCCTGGCCCCAGCCCGCGGCCGCCACGGAGACCACCCGGATCTCGTCCTTGGTGAGCTGTCTCAAGGCGGTTGCTAGATGGACTTCGGCCATCTCGTCAAAGCGGCCGACCTCCACGGTGGAGTCTCCGAGCAGCAGCACAGTGGCGCTCGTCGGGCCTGTCGACCGGTGGCCGCGAAAGCCGAATTCATTGGCCTTCACCGGACTCCCCCTCCACTGCCACCCAATCACCGGAGCTCTCGGCCAGCCGGCGAGCCGGAGCGCGGCCTCAAGTGCGATCAAGGGAATGAGAGTGCCGACGAGAACGCTAACGAGACGAAAGGCAGCTTCGCGCAGTCGAGTGCTCCGAACCATGGGCGTCTTTCTCTCCGTGCGTCGTCGGCTCTTCCGTCAACCTCGCGAATACGCCGATGGACACCGCTCTCGTTGCCACTGGCCCCTACTTGACATGGAGCGTGACAAGTTACTCCCGTTGGCGAGCACGGTCGATGTTCGTCGCGACCGCCGTGGGACATGTTCCGATCTTTCGGTCGTCCACGTCCGGCCGCCCGCGCTATCATCCGCGCATGCCGAGGCCCAACGCGCCCGCGGGGCTCGACAAGGAGGCTGTCGCCGGCCTGGTCGAGCGCGTCACGTACCACAACGCGGAGAACGGCTTCTGCGTTCTGCGCGTGAAGATCCGTGGCCGGAGCTCGCTCGACACGATCGTCGGCCACGCTGCCGCGATCTCGGCCGGGGAGTTCGTCCACGCCACCGGCGAATGGGTCAACGACCGTGAGCACGGCTTGCAGTTCAAGGCCGACTTTCTGCGCACGGCAGCGCCGACGACGCGCGAGGGGATCGAAAAGTACCTCGCTTCCGGGATGATCAAGGGCATCGGACCCGTCTACGCGCGCAAGCTCGTCGAGGCTTTCGGCGAGCGCGTCTTCGAGGTGATCGACAACGAGCCGGGCCACCTGCGCGAGGTCGAGGGCATCGGACCCGTGCGCGCCCGGCGCATCGTGGCCGCCTGGGCGGAGCAGAAGGTCGTGCGCGAGATCATGATCTTCCTCTACAGCCACGGCGTGGGCACGACACGCGCGGTGCGCATCTTCAAGACCTACGGCGCCGACGCGATCCGCGTCATCTCCGACAACCCGTATCGCCTGGCGCGCGATATTCGCGGGATCGGCTTCCTTTCGGCCGACGCCATTGCGTCGAAGCTCGGCATCGAGAAGACCGCGCTGATCCGCGCCCGGGCCGGCGTCAGCTACGCCCTAGCCGAGGCGACCGATGAGGGCCACTGCGGGCTACCGGCCGACGTGTTGATCCCAACGGCTGAGAAGCTGCTCGAGATCCCGCAGGCCCGCATCACCGAGGCGCTGGCGCTCGAGCTGGCCGCAGGTGAAGTGATCGAGGATACCGTTGGCGAGCAACGCTGCGTTTTCCTGGCCTCGCTCTACAGCGCGGAGAAGATAATCGCCACGGCACTTGGCGCCATCGCGTGCGGCCGAGTGCCCTGGCCGCCGATCGATGCCGACAAGGCCCTGCCGTGGGCCGAGTCGAAGACCGGGCTGACATTCGCCCCCAGCCAGAAGGATGCGCTGCGCCTCGCGCTCGCCTCGAAGGCCATCGTCATCACAGGCGGCCCCGGCGTCGGCAAAACGACTCTGCTCAACGCGCTGCTGCTGATCCTGCGCGCCAAGGCGGTCCGAACGGCCCTCTGCACGCCGACGGGTCGCGCGGCGAAGCGGCTCAGTGAGACCACCGGCCTTCCGGCCAAGACGATCCACCGCCTCCTGGAAGTCGATCCGCTGCGGGGCACGTTCCGCCGCGACGAGCAGCACCCGCTCGAGTGCGATCTGCTCGTGGTCGACGAGACCTCGATGGTGGACGTCCCGCTCATGGCGTCGCTCGTACGCGCCGTGCCGCCGCGCGCCGCGATTGTGCTGGTCGGCGACGTCGACCAGCTCCCGTCGGTCGGTCCCGGTCAAGTGCTCGCCGACGTCATCGCGTCAGGCGCCATCCGCGTCGTGCGACTGACCGAGGTCTTCCGCCAAGCGGCCGAGAGCCGCATCGTCGTCAATGCGCATCGCATCAACCAGGGCCTGATGCCCGAGCTGCCGGCCGAAGGTGAGGCGTCCGATTTCTACTTCGTGAAGGCCGAGACTCCCGCGGACGGTGTGGCCCGGGTGCTGCAAGTCGTGAAGGAGCGCATCCCGCGCCGCTTTGGGCTCGATCCCGTGCGCGACGTGCAGGTCCTTTGCCCGATGAATCGCGGGGGCTTGGGTGCGCATTCGCTCAACATCGAGCTGCAGAAGATCCTGAATCCCGCGCGTGAGCCGAGCGTCGAGCGCTTCGGCTGGACATACTGCATCGGCGACAAGGTGATGCAGACCGAGAACGACTATGACAAGGAGGTCTACAACGGCGACCTCGGGGTGGTCACGCGCGTCGATCCTGACGAGAGCGAGATGGCGATCGACTTCGACGGCCGCACGGTTGTCTACGATTTCGGCGAGCTGGACGAGATTGCCCTGGCGTACGCCGTGACCATCCACAAGTCGCAGGGCTCGGAGTACCCGGCCGTCGTGATCCCGCTGACGACGCAGCACTACCCGATGCTCGAGCGCCACCTGGTCTACACGGGCGTCACGCGCGGCAAGCAGCTCGTCGTGCTCGTCGGCCAGCCCAAGGCCCTGGCCATCGCGGTCAAGGGCCAGCACACGCGACGGCGCTGGTCGAAGCTGCGCGAATGGCTGGCCGGCGCGCCGCGATCATAGGATACGCGTCGTCCCGCTCGGAACACCCGCGCGAGACGACGCAGTGAGCACCGCGTCCGACTACTTGTGCGTCTCGGCGCCTTCGAATATCACCGAGTCGACGCCCATCACGCCCGGCACTTGTGCGCGGACCGCGCCTGTGGTGGCGTCGAGCAGGTACAGAGCCTTGCCGCCGTACGCCACCGCGGTCTGACCATCCTTGGTGAAGACCAGCGACACGCGCATGGCGCCCTCAAAGTGCAACGGCTCGCCGGGCAACTGCGTCTGCGTGTCGAACAGCCGCATCTCGTGCTCGCCCAGGACAGCGATCTTGGCGCCGCCGGGAAGGAGCGCCAGCGACTGGCCCTTCGCGGCCTCCTTCGAGACGACGCTCGCCGTGGGAACATCGACGACGGTGACGTCGTTGGTCTGGGTGTTGAGGGCGTAAACGAACTTGCCGTCAGGTCGCACCACCACACTCGACTGCGGAGCCGCGACGCCGAAGTTNNGCCACCGAAAGCGCCATGGCTCCGAGTGCCTTGGCGAACTTGACGCCTCCGCGCCCTGTGGTGACCGATGCGACAAGGCGCGGCGTCTCGAGGTCGACAATCGAGAGCCGGCTAGACCCCATGTACTGGACAAAGCCGCGCTTGCTGTCTTTGCTGAAGACCAGCTCGTTTACGTCGTCCGCGTCGTCCAGAGAGAACTCAGACAACGCGCGCAGGCCGTCCAAACCTACGACGCTGACCGCGCGCTTGCCGAAGACGTACGCACGGTCGCCATTGAGCCGGAGGAAGTGTGGCTCCTCCGCCACGTTGACGAGCGCGGTCTGCTGAGCGCCTGAGAACGCACGCAGCTCGCCCACGCGCATCTGGCCCTTTTCCACTGGCGGACCGTCGCTGGGCACGAGCACGACCTGACGGTCTTCGTCCCAGACCAGGGCGCGAGGTTTGGAGCCGGCGTTGAGGCGCGCGGCCACCCGGCGATCAGCGACAGAGACGATCGTCACCTCGCCGTTGACGTTCTTCTCCTGCTTGTTGGAGGGGTTGCCCGGGTCCAGCAGATACAGCCACTGACTGCCCGGCGCCATCAGAGGCTGCGCCGGCGCTCCGCTGAGCTGGATGCGCTGCGTGACGGTGTGTTGCGCCAGGTCCACGAACAAGACCTCGGCAGGCAACGCCTCGTCCTTGTGCTTGTGCGCCGCGGCAAAGAGCACGACCGTCTTTCCCTCGGACGCGCTCCACATCGCGCTGACCGCGCGGTCGAGCTCGATGCGCCCCTCGATCGCGCCTGACACGATGTCGAACGTCACCAGCTCTCGCGGCAGCGTCTCCTCGGGCTTCTTCGTGTGGTATCCGGCACATAGCACCGTCACGCGCCGCCCGTCGGGACTGGGCATGGAGAATTCCTGCAGCGCCGGTCTGTCGAAAAATGCCAACTCGACGGAGGGCGTGCCCCACCCGAGCTCCACGCTGGCGGTCTGGGCGAGTGTGGCTCCGTCGAGCAGTGTGGCGATCATCGGGCCCTTTGGCTGGAGGTGACAGCAGACGGTCTGCTTGTACGGTCCGTGATCGAGGACCGCCAGACGTGCGCCGTCACCTGATCGCAGTATCAACGATGGGTCGCCAGCGATGGAAACGCGCTGCGTCACGGCACCTGTGCGCAGATCAACGGCGAGCAGCGCTTGGCCCTTGCCGTCGAGGACGAGCGCGCGGTCTTCGGCGCTCGCTGCGGGCGTGGTGAGCGTCAGACAGGCGCCGAGACAGGCGCTGAGCAAGAAAGCCAGCCATGAATGCTGAATACGTGTGCGGCTCTTCGACATCGAGATCCTCCCTATCAATTCGGCAGCGTTCTCACGGTCGGGGTTCACACCATTGCGCGGCAGCGAGTGGTGGCGATCATACTGCGCCACCCGGGCAGCCGCCAACTACCTCGCGGCGCGGAGATCGGCCGATCGATTGCGCTGCCGCTCGCTCGGCGCAGTGCAGCGGCTCGCCCGGTCGTCGGGAGACGCGCGCGGGCGTCGCCAGCTATTCGTCAGCTGCATCCGGCTCCGCGGCCTGCGGCTGGGCTTCCGCCACCGGCAAGGGGTCGCGCAAGGCCACGTCGAGACCAGTCAGGATCCAGGGCGTATCCGTGGGGGCGCGCGGGAAGATGCGCAGACTGCGGACCGGCCTCGGAGAGAGCAGCAGCACGTAGCTGTAAGGCCCGAGCTGCTCCTCGGTCCACTGCGGCCGTGCAGGCACGCTGTCGGCGTGCTCGTAGCGCGACCCGTCCGCAGACGCGCTCAGCCCCAGCTTTGGCTCGCTGCTCCCCGGTCCCAGCCACAGCTCGACGCGTCCCACGGGCATGGCCTGGTCGAGCGTGATCTCGAGCCAGTCGGCTGTCGTGAGCCCTCGCCCGCTGGACCAGCAAGTGCCGGGGTCGCCGTCCAGCAGCGCAGCGATGCCCGCAGACCCTGTCGAGGAGCGCACGCTGAAATGTCGCGGATCGAGCGGCCGGTAGTGTGGCCTCGCCTCTGGACGCGGCACCTTGATCTGCAGTGCGATTTGCCCACCCGGCTTTCTGCCGATGAAGACGGTCTCGAGCAGCGCGCTCCAGCGTCCGCCCCGGCCCCGGCCAGTGATGACGTAGTCGAAGTTCGGCGCCAGCAGAGCCAGCTGGTCCGCGCCGTAGGTACGCGGAAAGAAGAGCCGTTCGTAGCGGTGCGGATCCAGACCGATCACCGCGCCTGCGGTGGCGCCACGCTGCGCTGCTCCGCGCGTCTCCAGGATGCGGGTCCCGGCCGGCGCGTGCATCTCGATCCAGTCGAGCGCGCGGTCCTCGGCGGACGGCTGGGCCATGTAGCGACTGAATCGCAAAGAGGTGGTCAAAGGGAATGCGAGGGCGATGAGGAGCGCGACGACGGCTACGCGCGGCCAGCGAGCTGCCAGGCGCGCGAGAGGGACACAGGCGACCAGGTAGACGACACCGGAGGACGGGAGAATGTAGCGCTCGAACACCAGACTGCCTGTGGCCATCACCACGTGGACGACGAGCGGATGGAGCAGCAGCGGCGCCCATTGTCGCGCCGCACGGCGCAGCAGCAGGATCGCGCCGACGAAGAAGAGCGCGGACATGACCGGTCCGAGGTCCTTGAAGCTCGTTCGCAGGAAGTACGCGAGGTGTTCGCCAAAGGCAATCTGCCCGGCTGGCGTTGGGTAGTATTGCTGGAGCTGCCGCACTGGCCCCCCGCGGTACTCGCCCATGTGAAGGATCGAGTAAGGTGTCGCCACGACCACGACCAGCACTGCCATCGCTCCGGCCGCGCACAGGCCCAGCCAACGTCGGCGGCCAGGTGTGAGCCATCTCGCGACGACGTAACTGGGCACCAGCAAGAAGCCGGTGAACTTCGTCGCTGCCGAGATCCCGATGGCAGCGCCCACAGCGAAGTCGTTCTTCAGCGAGGTGCCCAGGCGCGTCAGCGCCAGCGCAGCCACGAGTCCCAGCCCCTGCAGGAGCACGTCCGGACGCACCCAATGCGCGGTCTCGACTGAGACTGGCGACACCGCGAGAAGCAGAGCGGCGGCCAGACCTGCCCAACGGCCGACCAGACGTCGGCCCACGAAGAAAGCGACTGCGATGTTGAGCGTCCCGACCGCTGCGACCAGTGCCCGCGCGACCAGGTACGCGTCGCTGCCGTGCCAGCGTGCGGGGCCGAGCAGCGCGATGCCGAGACGGAGGAAGTAGAAGAACAGGCCGGGATAAGTGTAGAAGCGATGGTCCCAGTCGCCCGCAGCAACCATGCTGACGACGTTCTCGACAAACACCTGCTCATCGCTGTGCGGTAAATGCCTCAGCCCGTGGCCAATGCCGATGAAGCGCAGTGCCGCGCCCAGCGCGCATGCAGCGAGCAGGATGGCGAGGTCCCAGCGCCATCGGTCTGTGCGGTCTGT
>PMCG01000355.1:2550-4458 GCA_003155335.1 Acidobacteriota bacterium | reverse complement strand
GCGGTGCAAGCCGGACGGATGGGGTCGCTGATCATGCGCGCCGAGTGGTCGAGCGCGCCCATCCCCATCGAAAGCGTCGGCGTCATCCGGCGCCAGCCTGAGATGTCGCTCGTCACAGAGTGGCCCCGCAGCGAGCACGTGAGCTTCCGGACGCTGAACACGCTCGAGATCGCCCGTCCGGCGCTCGGCGGAGACAGCGGTTTCTCTTTCACCCGTCTCATCAGCGAGCACTCTCTCCGGTTCGACGGCGGCGCGCTGCGCGGCCTGAAGCTGCGGGCGCGTTTCGCCGGTGCGTGGGATGCGCCGCCGCAGAAGGAGGAAGGGCTGGGCGGCTGGGGATCCGTTCGCGGCTACAGCTTCAAACGCTATCGCGGCGACTTGTCGCTCATGGGCACGATTGAGTACCGCTACAGGCGTCTGGCCGCCTTCTGTGACGCCGGCTCGGTGCGAGAGCCCGCGGGCTGGAGCGGCCTTCTCTCAGGCGTCGGCATGCGCCTGTTTCTCTGGCACGACTGGAACCTTGGAGTGGCCTGGCGAACGAGCGGTTCGGGTGGCGGTGCGTTTCCCTCCGTGCGTCTCCAGCTCACACAAGGATGGTAGGCGCCTGGTTGCGGAGTGTGGTGACTATGAATCATCGGAATCGCCTGCAAATCGCCGCCTTGGTAGGCGTGCTAGGCCTGAGCTGGGGATGTGCGTCCGAGGAGCCAACTGCGGAGGCGGCGCGGTTCCCTGTTTTCCGCAGAGATCCTGTCGACAGGCCGGTGATCAGCTCCGGCACCGCCGGCCTGCCCAGCCTTGTGGCAGACCCCTGCATCGTGACCGACAGCGAGGGCTATCATCTCTTCTACTCGGCCTCTTTCTGTCGCAAACCGGATGGCACGTACTCCTATTCTTGGGATCCTTCGGGCTCCCAGGCGTGCGACCCGGGGCAGGCCTTCGGCACGACAGGCTATGCCTTCTCCGCGGATCGTGGGCTCACGTGGCAGTTCCGAAAGACGCCGGTCGTACTGCGCGGGGAGGAGAACTGGAACAACATCGATGTCGAGACCCCCTTCGTGAGCCGGGTGGGCGATCGGCTGCTCCTCTTCTATTCCGCCATCGGCATGATCGGCGATGGCAGTTTGACGCACCGCTTCCAACTCGGCGCCGCGACGCTCGATCTGCACGGCCGGACGATCCGTGGCGCGTTGATGGACGACAACGCGCTCTTCACGCACCACGCGTCACCTGTGATTGCGGCCGATTTCTCGCAGCCGCACGGGGTCAACAACGCGCAGGAGCCGTCGGTCGTGGTGCGGGATGGGCGCCTGGAGCTCTTCTTCACCAGTCTGGGCCTATCGCAGCCGGACAAGGACTTCGACGCGCCTGGGCAAGAGGTCTCGATCTCGCTGCGTGTCGCGGTTCTCGACCAGAACCTTGCCGTGCTGGAGCCGCCATCGCCTCCACTCACAAGCGGATGGACATCGAACATCGCCGAGGTGCGCTTCCTGGACGGGCGTTATCACTTGTTCGCCACGACCACGGAGTTGGACGATCACGAGGACGACCAGCTCGTCCACGCCGAGTCGGAGGACGGCAGGCATTTCACCGCGCCGCAGACGATCTTGCGACGGCGGTCGGGAGCTGTGTTCGACAACTGGGGCCTCATGGCGCCTACGATCGCCGTCGAGCCCGAATCGCTCGTCCTCTTCTACACGGGCTGGGAAATGCAGGAGCACAGCTGCCAGCTGGCCGGCGCCTCGGGCCGAGTCGGCATGGCCATCGAGAGCCGCCCCAACGAGGCGCGTTGCCTTTACGCCACGCTCGGCCGCGCGGTCTCGACGCGACCGTAGCCGGTGCCGTCGGCCCGTCAGCCGCCTGTGCCCAGCATTCGCTCGTGGCCCGAGCCCCTGGGCGAGACGTATCTCG
>PMCG01000355.1:0-2506 GCA_003155335.1 Acidobacteriota bacterium | reverse complement strand
TTCCTCTGGGTGCCGGGATTCCATCACCACGCGGCCGGCAACGAAAGCGCCGACTGCGCGGTCTGCCTGACGGTTGGCGCCCAATCCTCGGACCTTCCGATCGTCGCCGCAGCGTTCGCAGCGCCTCCGCCGACCGAGGGCATTAGCCTCTTCGAACAGGCGCTGCCGCATGTCATCGCCGCGCCCGACCACAGCGAGTCTCCGCGCGGCCCGCCTCTCGCATAACCCACTCACTCCCTTTCTGACGGACCGGACTTCTTCTTGTGTGAGAGGTGTATATGCGCCCATTCACTGGGACAACGTTGGTCTTCATCGGTGCCTGTTTCGCTCTCGTTCCACACCTTGCGCTCGCAGCACCGGGCGATGCCCCGACTGCGGACGTGACCGCCACCGCAGCCAGCGACTCCACCCAACCACCCGCGCCAACGGCTGAACCGCCGGCGCCTCCGCCCCAAGCCGCGCCCCCGTCGTCAAAGGTGTTCAACCCCGACATCTCGGCCATCGGCGACTTTCTCGGTGCAGTCGGCAAATCGCCGGGCGGCGGCGAGCCTTCCCTCGAGCTGCACGAGGCTGAGGTCGGCCTGCAGGCGATCGTCGACCCTTACGCCCGCGCCGACTTCTTCCTGACGTTCGCCAATGATGTCGTCGGGGTCGAGGAGGGTTACGTCACGTTCACGACGTTGCCCGGAGGGCTGCTGGTCAAGGCCGGCAAGATGCGTGACGCCTTTGGCAAAATCGACGGCATGCACAATCACGTGGTGCCGACCACCGACCGTCCCATCGTGAGCAAGAACCTCCTGGGTGGCGAGGACGCGCTGGCCGACTCTGGCATCTCGGTCTCGCGCCTGATCCCGATCCCCGGTGTGTTCATGGAGGCGACGGGCCAGGTCTTCCGCGGCGAATCGGAGGTGTTCAAGGCCCCGACGCGCGGAGATCTGGCGTACGTCGGGCACCTGCGGCTCTACCGAGATCTCTCCGAGTCCTCGAACGTCGACCTGGGCGGCTCGGTCGCCTACGGCCACAACGGCTCGGGTGCCGACACCACGACGCGCCTCTTCGGCGCCGACGCCACGTTCCGCTACAAGCCCCTGCGCCGCGCCATCTACCACCACTTTCTCGCCCGCACCGAGCTGGTCTGGAGTCGCCGCGAGGCCGTCGACGGGCCTGTCCAGAACGCGTTCGGCGGCTACGGCTACGTCGAGTACCAGTTCTCTCGGCGCCTGTTCGGAGGCGTGCGCTACGACAACTCGCAGCGCGCTGAGGACGCGACCCTGCGCGATACCGGCGGCTCGTTCGTCCTCACCTATTGGCCCAGCGAGTTCAGCCAGGTGCGCGGCCAATACCGCCACACGCACTTCGGCGAGGGACGCACAGCGAACGAGCTCCTGTTTCAGCTTCAATTCTCGATCGGCGCCCACGGCGCCCATCCCTTCTAGGTGATGGAGGTTCCTATGCGCAGACTGATGTCATTGCCGTGCACGTTGGTCGCATTGTTGGCAGCGGGTGCCGCTCGCCCTGCCAATGCCGCCGTGAACGTCGTCGCGAGTACCGAAGACCTGGCCGCGCTCACGCGCGAAGTCGGAGGCGACAAGGTGAAGGTCGAGGCCATCGGTCGCGGCTACCAGGATCCGCACTTCGTCGAGGCCAAGCCCAGCTTCATCCTGAAGCTCCACGCTGCCGATCTGCTCGTTCTAGTGGGTCGTGAGCTCGAGATCGGTTGGCTGCCGCCTCTCATCCAACAGAGCCGCAACGCCAAGGTCCAGGTGAATGCGGCCGGCTACCTCGACGCCTCGCTCACGGCGCGCATTCTCGAGATCCCGACAGGCGAGATCACGCGCGCCATGGGCGACGTGCACCCGCTGGGCAACCCGCACTACTGGCTCGATCCCGAGAACGGCCGCCGCATCGCCAAGGCGATCGAGCAGCGGCTGGCGCAACTGGACCCGGCCGATGCCGCCTATTTCTCGGCGCGCTACGCCGACTTCGACACGCGCCTGGCGCAGGCAGAGAAGCGTTGGGACGCGCTGATGGCACCCTACAAAGGACTCAAGGTTGTCACGTACCACAACTCCTGGCCAAACTTCGCCGAGCACTTTGGCCTGAAGGTGGTGGGCTACGTCGAACCGCGGCCGGGAATCCCACCCAGCCCGGGCCACACGATCGACCTGATCCAGGAGATGAAGCGCGACAACGTGAAGATCCTGCTGGTCGAGCCCTACTTCGACCTCAAGACGCCCAACTCGGTGAGCCGCGAGACCGGGGCCAAGGTGCTGGTGATGTCTCCGTCCGTGGGCGGAGTCCCTGAAGTCACCGACTACATCAAACTCTTCGACTACGACCTGAACATGCTGATCTCCGCGATCAAACAGACGGGAGCGAAATAGCTCATGGACCTCACACTCCTCTCATTTCTGGCAGCGCCCTTTGCGGCGAGCCTGATCCTCACCGGGATCCACGCCTACCTCGGCGTGCACGTGGTCGAGCGCGGCGTGATCTTCGTGGACCT
>PMCG01000237.1:5784-8098 GCA_003155335.1 Acidobacteriota bacterium | reverse complement strand
GTCGGGGACGGCAACCGTCCCCGCTCGCTCGCGAAGTACTCATGGATAAAAGGATGATCGCTCTGCCGCACTTCCGCCAAGGTGCCGACGGCAATCAGCCGCCCCTCGGCTAGCGCGGCCACGCGGTCGGAGAGCGCTGCCAGCGTGTCCAGGTCGTGGGTCACCATCACCACTGTCAGGCTCAGCTCGCGACGAAGCTGTCGCACGAGCGCCTGAAAGCCGGCTGCCGCGACCGGATCCAGCCCGGAGGTGGGCTCGTCGAGGAAGAGCAGCTCCGGATCGAGGGCCAGAGAACGTGCCAATGCCGCGCGCTTGACCATGCCGCCCGACAGCTCCGAAGGCAGCTTGGCGGCGTCGTCCGCTGCCAGCCCGACCAGATCCAACTTGCTCATGACCAGATCGCGGATCACGCCCTCGTCCAGCAGGTGCAGCTCGCGCAGGGGAACGGCAACGTTGTCGAAAAGCGAGAGCGCCGAGAAGAGCGCCCCACCCTGAAACAGCACGCCCCAGCGCCGTCGAATGTCCTGCTGCGTGCCGCGCGTCGCGGTGAGCAGATCGTGACCCAGGATCCGCACTCGGCCCTCGCTCGGCGAACGCAGGCCGATCAGTGTCCTCAGTAGCGTCGTCTTGCCGCTGCCCGAACCACCGATGATCGAGAAGGTCTCGCCACGCGCGACAGAGAACTCGATGTGGTCATGCACGACGCGCCCGCCGAGCCGCGTGGTGAGGCCCTCGACCTCGACAACCGCGTCCCGCGTTTGAGTCGCCGTGCTCATGGCAGACCCACCCGCGAAGTGACAATCGCGAAGATGGCGTCGGCGACGATCACCAGCGTGATCGCCACGACTACCGAGCGCGTCGTACCGGCCCCCAGGCTGCGCGTGTTGGGCTCGACGCGCAGGCCAAAGTGGCATGCAACAAGGCCGATCAGGCCGCCGAAGATGACTCCCTTGACGAGTCCCAGCCAGAGATTCGAGATCGGTACGGCATCCGGCAGTTTGTCGAGGAACAAGCGGAACCCGACACCCAGTTCCTGTTGTGCGGCCAGGATCCCGCCCGCGAGCGCCAGTGCGTCCGTCCACAGCACCAGCAACGGCAGCGCTACGGCGAGAGCGAGCACACGCGGGAGAACCAGACGGAAGGTGCGCGAGATGCCCATCGCCGCCAGCGCGTCCAGCTCCTGCGTCAGCCGCATCACGCCGATCTGCGCCGTTATCGAGGAACCGGAGCGCCCGGCGACGAGGATCGCTGCCAGCAGCGGCCCGAGCTCGCGCAGGATGCTGATGCCCAGCAAGTCCACGATGAAGATGTTGGCNNGCCGTCGTACCGGAGCGGTAGAGCGCTGCGGAGAAATCCTGCCACGGGGCCCACGACGGCCGACGCAATGCGCGCAGGACATCGAAGACGAGCTGTCCGAACAGCTCCAGGACCCGCAGCAGATGGCCGAGGAAATCGAGAGCGCGCTGGCCAAGCTGCACCAGCCCCTCGGTTGCAGGCCGCCGCGACGGAGGCTCGACCAGTGGAACGCGGCCGAGGCGTTCGAAGAAGGCCTCATGCTCCGGTTGGACGGCGAGACCGGGCGGGCGGGCGCCGCGCCAGTACTTCCAGAGCAACGCGGCCGCGACCGAGTCCAGCGCAGTGACGCGCTCAAGGTCCCACCACAGGCCTTGGTGCTCGCCAAGGTGGGCGAGTTGGCGCTCGATCGCTGGCAGTCTGGAGCAGAGCGCCTCCACGCGCCAATCCCCATCGAGGACAACCCACCGGGCGCCCTCGGCGCGCGCCACGACTTCGAGCGTGGGCGGGATAGGCTCGCGCATCTCCTCGGCCGAGTGTACTCCATCCAGGACGCGGCCTCATGGCCGCCTGGCGCCGCATTCGTTCCCGTGGCAGCGACACCCACGTCATGCTATCCTCCGCATCAGTTTTCGGATGCACCGATCCCTGCCAAAACATGACTGAGGTGAAGCGAGCACATGGATCTCAGGGGGCTGATCTTCGACTGTGATGGCACGCTGGTTGACAGCATGCCGCTGCACTACCGGGCCTGGCAGAAAGTGAGCCGACGTCACGGCTTCTGCTTTCCCGAACACCGCTTCTATTCGCTGGGCGGGATACCGACACGGGGCATCGTCGACATGCTCGGCGCCGAACAGGATCTCGCTCTTGACGCGGCACTCGTCGCGTTCGAAAAGGAGCAAGAGTATCTGGCCCTCATGCCGCACTGCCGCCTCAACGATCACGTGATGCAGGTCGTGCACTCGCACCGCGGTCGCGTCCCGATGGCTGTCGCATCCGGGGGATCGCGCCGCACTAC
>PMCG01000237.1:5316-5767 GCA_003155335.1 Acidobacteriota bacterium | reverse complement strand
GCGCGCGTCACGCGCGGCCATTGTCGCCTGCGCCTGAACGATCCCGAGCGCAAAGGCTGAGCAGAGCGATCGTGCGCATCCGCCACTGTGCCAACTGCCATGAGGACTACCGTCCGGAGATCGTGCGCTGCGCCGACTGCGGCGCCCTCCTCGAGGATCGCGACGATGAGCTCGCACTGCACGCGGATGGTGGTCGAGCCCCTGCGACCGCCGACGAGCGCGACCTCCCCGAAGGCTTCGAGTCGATCCACACCAGCCGCGACCTCGATGACCTGCCGCCGCTGGCTGACGGTCTCATCGCTGCCGGAATCGATTGCCGCATCCGGGAGGCGCACCGCGACCGCCAGATCGTCGGCTATCGCCTCCTCGTGCACACCAAGGACCGTGCCGCAGCCACCGCTGCGCTCCAGACGTTGCTGCGTCCGCACGTCGAGACTGAGTTTGACCCGGA
>PMCG01000237.1:0-5288 GCA_003155335.1 Acidobacteriota bacterium | reverse complement strand
GAGCCGGCCTGACGCTCCGCCTGAGCGCGAGTCGCTCGGCGTCAGGAAGCAACCGCCATAGACAATGAGGGGACGCCACAGGGCGTCCCCTCATACGCACGACCTCGCCTGTCGTGTCTAGTGAGCCTTTGGCTTTGGCGTGGGCTTGGGCTTGGCCACAGCCGCCGGCGCCTTGCCAGCCGCGCCACGCGACGCGGGCGCTTTCGTCGATACCACTGGAAGCGGCGCCGCAGTGAGGACGGCATCCGCCGGCAGCGTACCGACCAAGGACTCCTCAATGACAAAGAGGTGGGAGACCATCAGACCCAATTCGCGCGGGTCGGTGTTGAAGCCCAGGTTCTTCGGACAGAACGAGTCGCTCATGTTCAAGTGCAGATCCACCCACTCGCCGTCACCCAAATCGGCGGCACGGAAACGAACCTTCTTGAGAAAGACATCGGAATCCGCGATGGGGATGACGACGCCGCTCTTGCCGATGGAGAGCGTCAGGACGGGTGGTTTCGGGAAGCTCTTGTAGCTTGTGTTGGCTTCAAGGTAGATGAGGACGTCCTTCTTGGGGTTCTGGAAGGAGACCATGGCTTCCTTCTTGGTCCACACGCGTTCTGCGCCGGGGTTGCTCGGATCCGTCTCGGCGTCGTGCCAGCCGTCTTTCTGGACGACGTAGATGTTCTTGGTCTCGTGCAGGAACTCGACCTTTCCGACCACGTATTCCCGGAGACCGGCGTCCTGGCCTTTGAGGGCCACGCGCGGCTTGCGCCCGCCGCTCACCCCTGCCAGACCCAAGCGCACCGTCACAGGTCCCACGTAGGAATAGCTGGGCACAAAGATCGTCCGCGAGTACGAGTACTTCTTGCCGGGCTCCCACGTCGACGCAGGCGGCGTCGGCAAGTGGTCATCGGTAAAGAGGAGAGTGCCCTCTTTGTCGACGAAGTGAACGAACACCCGTTGGTCCTCGGCGAGCTTCTTCATCGCCGGGCCACACTCCCAGGTATAGGTGGCCTCGATGGCGCTCTTCAAAGGAATCTGTGTGCGGTTGGCCGAGAACGTCGGCACGATGTCGTTCAGGTCTTTGGGTTGGCGCGGCCCGCAGGCCGGCGCAAGAACGGCGGCGGCCAGCAGCCAGAGGCCACCCTGTGCAGCACGTCGAAGCTTCATCTGCGTTCACCTCTGAGTTGCGGTGACGAGCCTCCAAGGCGTCCATCCCTCTCTGTCGGAGGATGGGCTCAGGGCCGTCCGAAGGTAGTAACGTTAGCGGAACCAGGGCTGTTCTGTCAACACGCCCCGCACACACGCCCCGCCAGGAAACTGCGCGCCGTCATGCACCTGTGCTCGTGCTACGATCGCTCTGCGAATGCTCACGCCACCACAGAAAAACAAGCACATCGGGGCGGCGTGGGCGTGCCTCGGACTACTGGCCCTGACCGGCGGTGGCTGCTCCCACCCCGGTGGCCACACCCCGCGCGTCCCTGCCCCGCCCGCAGTCAAGTCGAACAGCGATCATGTCCTGGCCACCATCGCTGCGGCCGAGGCGCAGCTGGCAGCGGGCATGGCCAAGGCGAGCGCGGGCGATGCCGAGCACGCCCGCGAAGCCTTCGACCGCGCCATCGACGTGTATCTGACCGCCCCACCCGGCACACTGTCCGATGTCCGTCTCGCCAAGGCCTACGGACACACCATCGAACAGATCCATCTGCGCGAGGTGGAGATGCGCCTCGGCAAGGATGTCATCAGCGAGGCACCGCAGGAACCCTCTGCCGCCGACAACGTGGCGCCGATGAGCGTGGAACTCGCGCCCTCATCAGACACAGCGCGACGCCTGGCCGAGGCGGCCGTGCGTGCCAAGCTGAGCGACTTCCCGGTCGAGGCGAACGATGCGGTGCTTGACTGCATCGAGCTGTACCGGGGGCCCTTGCGCGATTGGTATGCGGCAGCGCTTGCACGTGGCGCGCCCCTGCTCCCCTACATCCGACAAGTGATGGCCAGCGAAGGTCTGCCGCAAGACCTGGCCTACGTAGCGTTGGTCGAGAGCGCGTTCAAGGCCACTGCCCTGTCGCGGGCAAGGGCGCGCGGCGTCTGGCAGTTCATCCCGGCCACGGGCCAGCGTTTCGGTCTCCAGCAGGACTGGTGGGTTGACGAGCGCAGCCATCCGGAGAAGGCGACCCGCGCCGCGGCGCGCTACCTCAAGGAATTGCTGGCACAACTGGGGAACTGGAACTTGGCCCTAGCCGCCTACAACGCGGGCGAGCATAGCCTGCTCAAGGCAGCAGAACGCTACGGTACGAGCGACTTCTGGCAACTCCGCGACAAAGGCGCGCTGCCACGGGAGACGGCCAACTACGTGCCGATGATTCACGCCGCGATCATCGTCGCCAAAGCGCCGCGAGACTACGGCATCGAGGTGCCGGCGGAGCAGGAGCTCCCGTTCGAGTACGTGCCCCTGCGAGAGCCAGTCGATCTGCGCACACTCGCCGAATGTGCGGGCTGTACCCTCGACCACGTGCGGACCCTCAACCCTGAGCTGCGGCGAATGTCTACGCCGGTTGGACGGGCCTTCGACGTGCGCGTGCCTCGCGGCACTGGCCTGACTGCGCTCGCGTGCCTCAGGGCTCTACCGCCGGAGAAGCGGCTCACCTTCCGCCGCCACGTGGTCGCACGTGGCCAAACGCTCGCGTCGATTGCGCGCCGCTATCACGCTCGCGCCAGCGATATCGCCGAGGCAAACGGGCTGACGCCGCGCCAGCGGCTCTCCTCCGGAACCGAGCTGCTCATCCCTGTCGCAGCCCACCACATGTCGAGCGCGCCCCACGCGCGAGCCCGCTCGCGAAGTCCAGCCTCCGGCAGCGCTGTGCGTCACCGGGTTCGGTCGGGAGAGACGCTCGCGACCATCGCCGCTCACTATCGCACGACGGTGAGGGCGATCGAGAGACGCAATGGCCTGCGGAGTTCGCGCATCGTCGCGGGCGCGGACCTGATCATCTTCCCTGCGAAGTAGCGCCGAGATGATAGCCGGCGTCGCAGGCGCGTTCTCATCCCAGCAGTTGGCGGGTTGGTCGTTGATGTGAACCCAGAAGCGGGTGCCATCGCCAAGTTCCCCGTGAGCGTGGAAGCCCCAGCCTCCCGAGTCCAGCATCTCGTCCGGCGGCCAAGTCTTGCCGTAGAAGGTGTCGGCACTCATGCCCTCGACGTGCTTGCCATCGTGGGATTCCGCCATGCGATAGCCGTGGCCCAGCGCGGCTTCGCACAGCGCGTTTGCCGCAGCAGCACTGCTGAGTTCCGTGCCTGCGACCGGTCGCGTGAGGGCCACTCGCCCGCCTGCCCAGCCTTGGTAGTACTCGCGGGTCGTACTCGCGCAGCATGGCTTGAGCCTCGCCAACGGTCGCGTAGGCAGGCCGCGGCGATGCGTCAGGCTTGATGCAGAGGATCGGAAGTCGCTCGGTGCACGCCGTGTCACCCTCGTACGCGTTGCAGCTGCCTCCCTCTGGCAGCGAGGCCCCATAGCAGCCCACCTGGACCGTGCCCAGCGGTGCGTCGTCTGAGACCTTAGCCCAAGTGAGCCCTCGTCGCGGGAAGCGCTCAGGCTCCTCACCTGGAAGGAGTACGGACGCGCTTGTCTTCTACTTCGAGTGCACGGTGCGGCCAGGACCATTCACGGGAGCCACGCCGCGTGTCGTAGCGTCGCTGGGCGGCTGCGACCGAACGCGTTCGGCGAGCGTGCACGCGAGCGCCACACCTCCGCGGCAACCCTCCGTCAGCAGCCGTATCGCCTCGACCTGCCGAAGCTTGACCTGCTGATCGGGCGGCGGTCCCCCGAGTTCGCAAGAGATGCCGGCGGCACTGAGCCCACCCATGACTGAGCAGGCCCATGCGTTCGAACGCTCGCACTCGCTGTGGAGAACCGAGGCGAGAGCCGGCGCACTTCGGTTACTCCAGCCGAGGGGCGCCTCCTCGTTCCAGCTGGGCAATCCGGGGAGCGGATCGCAGCAGCAGCGCCAGTCGAGCAGCTTGAGGAACCGCGCGTGCGCGGCTTCCCGCAGGGCCTCGTCCTCAGTCGTCAGGCGAACCATGACGACAGCCAGCGCGATACGAAGCTGGCGCCCGATGTCGTCGCGCGGAAGCGGGATACCTGTCAGTAACTGGGACACCGCGTCCCAGAGGCGCACCTCGTTGCTGGCCGGCTGCGTGGTCATACGGCGCAGCCATGGGCCCGGGGTGAGTCTCACGAGCGCGTCCCAGCGCGTGTCAGCGTTAGAGTCGCGACGGGCAACCTCTTCCAGGAGCCCCTGGTCCACGATGCGGTCGACCGCGGCTCGACGCACTTGAGGGTCAACATCGTGCCGCGCGATGTCGGCCAATGCGACTGCATCGGCGAGCTTGTGCGTCGCCAAGGAGCGCGGCCCAGGGTCAGGGTCATGCCGGGCGACATCGAGAAGTGTGACCTGATCTGTGACCTTTGAGACAGCAGCGCTCCGCAGCCATGGCTCCGGATCGCCGAGCGCGACCTGTGCGAGGATGCGCAGGTCGGAGATTCGCGCCAGAGCGGCTGCGCGGACCCGCCAATTGCCATCATGCCGAGCGATCTCGGGGAAAGCGCTCTGGTCGGAGAGCCTCTGCACAGCGACGAGCCGCACCTCCTCGTCTTCATCTTCTTGAGCCAAACGCAAGAGGAGCTCGGCGTCCGTCAGACGCTCCACTGCCGTCAACCGCACCTGGGGGCTGTCGTCCAGACGAAGGCGCTCCGCCAGGGCCTGCTGGCTCTTGATGCGTCGCACCGCGGCGACCCGAAGTCCCGCGTCGCCGTCTTCGCGCGCGACCTGGAGCAGCGTGTCCTCGTCTGCATCGTCGATTGCGTCCATTCGCACCGCCCGGTCCGGGTCGAAAAGGGCGACACAGCGGATCGCCGCACTCACCTCCCTCTCCGTGCCCTGAGGGGTGCCATGGATGTGCGGCCGAATGCCGGAGACACGGCGACACTCGCTCGTGTCGCGAGTATTCTCGGCTTTGGCTTCCGCCTCGGCTGATGACGGTCCGGGCTGGATCAGCAAGAGAAGCGCGGCCAGCACCAAGCTGGGAACATGTCTCATGCGTATGGCTCCATGGTCATGGCGTCGCCAAGACCTAGCCTAGGTCAATGGGCCTTCCTGCATCTGACACCGGCAACCCCAGGCAGGTTCCCTCCCGCCTCGGCGGACCTGCTGTGGCCCGTCCACGGGCTAGACTTTGCGCGGACGGCCTCTCCCCCGTGGTTCCCCACGGCGCCGTTCGCTCTGGTCGCTGCAAACGGGGCTTGA
>PMCG01000223.1 GCA_003155335.1 Acidobacteriota bacterium | reverse complement strand
CGCCAGCCAACAACTTGTCGTCGCCACGTGGGTCGCCAAGACTGCGATGGTCTTTGACCTCACGCGTCCGTCGGACAAGATCCACTTCACACAAGACGAGCGGGATCGTCTCTATAGCGCACGGTCGCAGGGCGGGCTCGGGGTGCCATTCCCAGACCATACGTGGGTCTGGCTTGCTGCCTACGGTGGTCGCGACTGTTCCTGCTACTGCCATGCGGACCGGCTGCGTGGTGTCGGTCTGGTGCGCCCCAGCCTGCGCAGAGAATCCGTCATAGGTCATGTCGCCACCATTACTGGCGGTGCGCTCGTGGCCCAGGTCCTCATCACGCGACTTCCACCGGGGGCACCCAACCGGATGGAGTTCTACAACGACGCATGTGGCGCGAAATGGGAGCGGGCTGCGGTGCGGATCTGGCCCCTACTGAGCGGACGAGCGCACTGGCCTCCGCAGGNNAGGACTTTGCGCGCCGGTGGACTGCACGCGAGAAGGACGCCAAGTAAACCTGCGAAACGGCGGCGGACACACGTCGAGGGCGCGGTTTTCACAGCAGCTTGAGTTTTCACCGGTCCCGTCGGGACCAGCGTCGGCGTGCCCGAGCGCGTCATCATGGCCGTGTGCGGCTGGCGCACGCGGTCGGTGTTCGATCGCTACAACATGGTGAACGAGGCGGATCTCAGCGCAGGCCTCGCGCGGCTCGCAGCCTCGCCACCGGTGGCTCGGGAGCCAAAGGTGGCGCGGCTGTAGTCAAGTGGTGAATGTGACGTGCACAGCGCGATAGTGTGGAGCAGGTTGGGGCGTCAGATCCCGCCTACCTTCCGGATGTGATCCGCCAAGGAGCGAATGACGCGCTCCGCAAGCGCCTGGGTCGAGATCGCGCCTGCGTTGCCAGGCGGCCTCCAGATGGGTTGAAGACCTCTCGTCAGGTCAAAGGCGAATTCAAGTGTGCCCAGTCGGGCGGGGTCACCATGAAGGAACATCTGGGGAGCGAAGAGAAGCATAGCCTGCGTGAAGATCACGCGCAGGCACGAGTTGTTGAGGGAATTGATGGCCGGGTTCTGCCAAGCCAATGTGGCGGTAACGGTTCCGCCACCGCGGAGGTGCATAACGAGCGCGTCCTGCGGATTACGCTCAGCCTCGACGGGGAAGCCTCCCGTGTGTGATGCTTCCGCGATCCGTTCAAGTTCGCGGAAGAGGCTCCCGACCTCTTTGCGTGCCAGCTCGAGACCCTGCGTCAAGAGCAACCCTTCGCGCTCTCGCGCGGCTTGGGCATCCTTGCCGAGTCGCGCGAGGTGTTGCTCTGGTGTCTCAGCCTGCGGTTCTCCACCCACCTGTGGCACGCGGTCCTCAATGATCGCGACCGCACCGTCCTCACCGAAGCGCCCGAGGTCGTACCAAATGCGCGTCTTCGGCAGCCAAGGTGGAGCGGCGGGAGGCTGATCGAGTGGAATCAGTAGCACGAAGTCGTAGCCGCTCGAGTAGGCGCGATTCTTGATGGCGGTTTGTTCGAACCTGGTGAAGGGCGTGCTTCCCCAGCCATCGCGGTAGAGTACGACCACGATGCGCGCTTGTTCGCCGAATAGCCTGTTGAACACGAGCTCGCCGTCGGCTCCGACCAGTTCGCCCTGCCTCTTCGAGTACAGGAAGGCGTTCAGCGTGGCTGACACGAGGCTGTGTAGTCGTTCCGCCAGGGGCTCGTCCTGAGCGAGGAACGAGAAGGCAACATCGTACTCCTAGCTGTCTGGCATGCGGCCCTCCGAAGAGAACGGGCACGGTTTGGGCACAATCGAGCGCTTTTGCGCTCGCTCACGTCTCGCTAACTTGTTGAGGATGTTGGTGGCCTGGGACGGAATTGAACNNCACAAGGATTTTCAGTCCTCTGCTCTACCAGCTGAGCTACCAGGCCACTCAGAGGCGCGCAAATTGAAACACGACAGCGCCGCGCGGTCAATCTCGGCGCGGACGCGGGCGGTGTAGGGGCGATTCATGAATCGCCCCTCGTCCACCGCTGGCCGGGTGAATACTGCCGCCAGATGGGCCAGGGCGAGCGTTCGCGGATAGAATAGCGGCCATGTCTTTCGTGAGCATTGAGGGAATCGAGGGCTGCGGGAAGAGCACGCAGGCGCGACGGCTCGCCGAGTGGCTCGGGCCGCAGGCGCTTCTGACGGCCGAGCCCGGGGGCACCGCTCTCGGCCGTGCCATTCGCGAGCTGGTGCTGGCCAAGGGCGGTCGCGTCAGTCCCGTCGCCGAGCTGCTGCTGTTCTTCGCCGATCGCGCGCAGCACGTCGAGGAGGTCGTGCGTCCGGCGCTCGCAGCGGGACGCACGGTGGTCTCGGATCGCTACACCGACTCGACGCTGGCGTACCAGGGTTACGGACGTGGACTCTCGCTGGAGCTCGTGCGCTCATTGGCCGCGCATGCGACAGGCGGGCTGTCGCCCGATCTGACGGTCCTCATCGACGTGCCTGTGGAGATTGGCCTGGCGCGTGCGCGTCGTCGCGGCGTGGCGGACCGCATCGAGGTTGAGGTGCGCGAATTCCACGAACGCGTGCGCGAGGGCTACCACTGCCTCGCACGAGAGGAGCGGACGCGCTGGGTGGTGATCGACGGCAGCGGCGACGAGGCCGAGGTCGCCATGCTGGTGCGCGCGGCGGTGGCCGCACGCGGAATCGGGCGCAGCAGTGCCGCTCTCTGACGTCCTCGGGCACGAACGCGTGAAGGCAGCGTTGAGGCACGCCCTCGACCGCGGACGGCTGCCGTCGGCGTTGCTCTTCAGCGGACCGGAGGGCGTCGGAAAGCGGACGCTGGCGATCGAGGTGGGACGCGCCTTGATCTGCGAGCAGAGCAGCAATGACGCCTGCGGCCAGTGCTCGTCGTGCCTGCGCATCGCGCGCGCCAGCGACACCCTGGCGGACTTGCGAGCACAGGCTCAGGCATCGGACGAGCCGTCAGCCTTCAACCTGCGCCTGCATCCTGATCTGCTGCTCGTTGAGCCGTCGACAGAGACCATTCGGGTGGAGCAGGCGCGCGCCATCGTGAGCGAGGTGGGGGAGCGTTCGTTCGAAGGTCGCGGCCGCGCCATCGTCATCGACGACGCGCACCGGCTCACCGAACAGGCTGCCAACGCGCTGCTCAAGAGCCTGGAGGAGCCGCCGGCCGGCACGCACTTCCTGCTGGTGACCGCGTCCACGGAGGCGCTGCCGGCGACGATTCGCTCGCGCTGCCAGCGGCTGCGCTTCGCGGCGCTGCCGCCGGCGACGATCGAGTCAGCGCTGGTCGAGAGATGGGGCGTCTCGCCAGAGGAGGCGCGCCTGAGGACTCGACTGAGTGGCGGGAGCCTGAAGACCGCGATCGCCTTCGATTCCACGGCCTACCGCAACCTGCGCGAGGAGCTCATCGGATTGATCGAACGCTGGGGCGAGCTGGACGAGCTGGGGCGTTTGGACGCTGCCCAGACGCTAGCGGATCTGGATGAGCCGCGTGACGCGCTCAGGATTCTGCGGTCGTTGCTGCGCGATGTCGCCCTGCTGAGCGAGGGCGCGGCAGAGGAGCACGCGCTCAACATCGACGTGCGCGAGCGTCTCTCGCCGCTGGCCGCCGGCGCGTTCGGGAAGCGTGCGGCGGAGCTAGCGGAGCAGGTGGAGCGGAGCGCCCGGGCTCTCGCTGCCAATGCTCACCGCGGCCTGGTGATGGATATGCTCGTCGACGGCGTGGTTGCTGTGTCAGGGTTGCGCGGCGACGACTGGGCGTGATAGAAACAGAGAGAAGACACTCCCGCGCGGGCCATGCATCGCCGAGTCCTCGGCTTCATGAGTCCGCAAGACGGTCTGAGGACTCGCCCGAGCCGATCACGGTCTGGGCATCAGGAGGCGGCGACAGATGAACCGTAAGCTCATTCGGCCCGACCTGTCGGAGCTGAAAGACCAGTACCACAGCACAGCGCGCCTCTATCGCCAGCGCAAGCCTGTCCCGCCCGAGCAGACCAACGCGGAGAGCTTTTACTACTTGAAGCAGATGACTAACAAGACGCGCATGGTCATCGTGCTGAAAGATGGGCAGGAGCTCCGCGGCACGATCGAGTGGTACGACAAGGCGGCGCTCAAGGTCCATCGGCCGGACGAGCCGAACATCCTGCTCCAGAAAGACACCGTGAAATATATGTACAAGGAGAACGAGGACAAAGGCGGAGATCTCGACTAGCGTCGACGCTGTGTGATGACGCAGATCCACGTGGGTTCTCGACGGGGCGGACGGGGCGCAGGGCTGGCGCTCAGCGCGGCTCTGGCTCTCGGCGCAGGATGCGCTGGGAGCGGCGGCGGTTCGCCGACGCCGACTCCGACGCCGACGTCGGCGTGGCTCGATCGGACCGTGGTCTCCGATAGTGGCGGGATCGTCGTGGAGAAGGTTTCGTACCTGTCGGGCGGCCTGAAGATCTGGGCCGAGATCACTCGTCCGGCGAATGTCACGCATCGCACGCTGCTGCTGTGGAGTCACGGCGGGTTCAGCGGGCTGTCCGACGGCGACCGCACGTTCGGTCGCAGGCTGGCTGAGCTGGGGTTTGTCGTGGCCGCCTCCTACTACCGGGGGGAGGGTGGGAGCCAGGGCACGGTCGAGGCGTGCAAGGGCGAGGTCGACGACGTGCAGGCCCTGCTGACGGCGTTGAAGCAAGAAGCCTACGTTGACCCGACGCACATCGCCGCGCTCGGCGCGAGTCACGGTGGCTGCATCACGCTCTCCTTGGCCATTCGCAAGCCGGACGTGCGCGTGGCAGTCGATCTTGCCGGTCCATCGGATTGGGCTGCTCTCTACAACTGGATGTCGGACCAAGTCGCCCGCGGAGAGCCGTTCTGCGCGCAGATCGGCCGCACTGACTGCCGTCAGCTGCATTTGAGCATGCTGGATCAACTGGTGACTGGCTTCGGCGGCACGCCGGCGCAGGTGCCGAACACGTACGCCGACCGCTCGCCGGTTTACCGTCTTGGCGAGCTGAAGGTGCCGACGCTGTTCATCCACGGCACCGACGACGTGATCGTGAATCTCGATCAGGCATGCGCCAAGCGCGCCGCCCTGACCGCCGCCGGCCGGGCGCCCGGCGCGTGGGACATCGACCGCTCCCTGCACGAGAACGCAAGCGGAACTGCCTGCGGCGACAACTTCAAGCCTTCATCGGTGTTTCTGGGCGTGCTCGCGGAGACGAACGCGTTCGTGATCTACGAGGGCCAGGGCCACGAGCTCAAGGACGGGTCGGCGCGCGACCATGTGATCGGGTTGGTGGCGGCCTTCCTGGCGGCACATCTCTCCTGAGGTCGGCTGAGCCGACCGTCGCGTGCCAGCGTGCGTCTTCGAGGCCAGACGGCTAGGTTTCAGTGTGCAGGCGCTTCTGTAGCGCAGTGACGCGATGGAGTACAAGGACTACTACAAGACGCTGGGCGTTGCGAAGAACGCGACCGAGAAAGAGATCAAGGCCGCCTATCGGCGTTTGGCGCGCAAGGTCCACCCTGACGTGAATCCGAACAATCGCCAGGCCGAGGCCCGCTTCAAGGAGATCAACGAGGCCAACGAGGTGCTCTCGGATCCCGAGAAGCGCAGACGCTACGACCAGCTCGGCGCAGACTGGAGGACGTACGAGTCGGGTGTGCCTGCCGGCGGGGGATGGGGCCGGGGTGGGCGAGTGCGGGTGAAGGTCGGCGGTTTCGAGCAGGACCTGGGCGGTTTCTCGGATTTCTTTCGGACGTTCTTCGGTGGTGGCGGACCGGAGGCCTGGGGCGGTGATGATGTGGAAGGCTCCGGCGACGTCTTCGCACGGCGGCCGGCGGCGAGCGCGGACGTCGAGCGCGAGCTTGCGATCTCCCTCGCCGAGGTCCTCAAGGGTGCGACCCGCACGATAAAGGGCGGTAGCCAGCGAACGGTCGAGGTGAAGATCCCCCCAGGTATGCGGGACGGGGCCCGCGTGCGCGTCTCGGGGGAGGGGTCGACCTCCGGCGGCCGCACGGGCGATCTCTATCTGCGCGTGCGGGTGGAGCCGAACCGCCATTTCGCCGTGCAGGACGACGACCTGACGACAACGGCCAACGTTGCGCTCACGACCGCTGTCCTGGGCGGAGATCTGGACCTACCGACACTGGACGGCCGCGTGAATCTCAAGGTGCCGCCAGGGTCGCCGGCGGGCCGGGTCTTGCGCGTGAAAGGCCAGGGGCTTCCTCGACAGGCGGAGCGCGGCGCCCGAGGAGACTTGCTGGTCACGCTGGCGGTGAACCTGCCGACGGACCTTTCGCGGCGCGAGCGTGAGCTCTTCGACGAGCTGCGCGCGCTGGGCCGGTAGCCGCCGGGCACGGGGTGGGTGGGCCTGGCCGAGACGATCCTTGACCTGCCGTCAATGCGTCAGCTATATTCCATTCAACGACGTAGGACTGTGAGGAGGTTAGCGATGCGAGGCAACGTGCTCGTGGGTGTGGCAGTGGCAGCGGTGCTTGTGGCGGGCGGTGCGCCCTCGGCTCAGGCCCAATCCAAGCGGAAGGCCGTGGCCGTGATGGACTTCGATTACGGCACGATCGATCACTGGTGGGGCCAGTCCGACATCGGCAAGGGCATGGCCGATCAGGTGGTTGACGCGCTGGTCAACGACGGGACCTTCCGTGTCATCGAGCGCAAGAAGCTCGACACTGTGCTGGCCGAGCAGGACTTCGCACACAGCGATCGCGCGGACGTGAGCGCGGCGCATGCATCCAAGATCGGCAAGGTCCTGGGCGTGCGATACATCATCACCGGGTCGATCACCAAGTTCTCGATGGAGCAGCAGGGCGGCGGGCTGCACGTCCACGGGATCGGCCTCGGGGGTGGTGGCGCCAAGGCGCAGGTGAACTTGACCGCACGGATGGTCGACACTTCGACGGGTGAGGTTGTGATGTCGGCCAAGGGCGAGGGTGTGTCGAAGAAGGGCACGCGCTTCCATGTCTCGAGCGGCAGCACCGGCATCAACATGGGTTCAGGCGAGTTCCGCGAGAGCGCGCTCGGCGACGCCCAAGAGCGGGCTTGCCAGGAGTTGGTGAAGCAGCTGATCGCACGAGCGGATCGGCTGGACGACTAGCAGGCGCTCGGTCCACGCTTCTCGACGGTCGTTGCGCAGCGGCGACCGTCACGCCTCGACGGGGTGACCAATGTCGATGCCGCTCTTAACGGTGGCCAACCAGCTCACGCTCTTGCGCATGGCATTGGCACCCTTTCTCGTCCTGGCGCTCACGTGGGGCAGGTTCGGCTGGGCGGTGGCGACTTTCCTCGTTGCCGGTCTGACCGACCTACTTGACGGCTTGATCGCGCGCTACGGGCATCAGAAGACCCCGCTCGGCGCAACGCTGGATCCAGTGGCTGACAAGATCCTGCTCGGGGCGACGTTCGTCGCGCTCACCTGGAACTCGGCAGTGCAGGTGAGGATCCCGGTCTGGGTCACGGTCGTCACGCTCTCGCGCGACATGGTGATCGTGGTCGCAGTCGTGATCGTCAATCTCGTCGTCGAGCGGCGCATCTTCTTCCCTTCGGTGCTCGGCAAGGTGACGACGGTGCTGCAGCTCGTCACGGCTGCGAGCGTGCTCCTTCTCAACTGGGCCCACACGAACTCTGCGGCGCTGCCCTATCTCTTCCTGGCGACGGTGCTGGTCACGGTGGCGTCAGGCGCGCACTATATCTACCTGGCGTCGACGCACAAGGCATTCGCGACGCGCGCATGAGTGGCAGCGCCATGGCGCGCGTGGGCCGCCTGGCCCTGCTGCTGGGCGTGGTGGTCGTGTCGGTCTGGTTTGTGCTCCGCGTGCGCGGCATTCTGACCTCCTTCGCGCTGGCGTTTGCCGTCGCGTACGTGCTCAACCCTGGCGCGAACTGGCTCGAGCGCATCTACGCTCGCGTCTTCGGCCGCGTGCGCGCGCTGAGTCCGCGGGGTTTGGCAGTGGGGACGCTCTGCATTGCCGTGGTCTTCGTTGTCGCGGCCGTCTGTGTCTTTGTCGTGCCGACGGTTTACCAGCAGGTCTCGGAGACAGTCACCAAGCTCCCGGGCTACGCGGAGACGCTGCGCGCTCGGGCAGAGCCAGCGATCCAGAGCCTGAACCTGCGCTACCCGGCTGCATACGAGGAGATTCGGCGGCGCGCGGAAGAGGGGGTGCGCAACCACCTGCCGGAGATCGTGGCGCCGGTCACGCACGTGATCGGCGCGGCATTCTCGAGCGTGCTCTCCTTCGTCCTGATGATCCTCAGCCTGGTCCTGGTGCCGGTATTCGCGATCTACCTGCTGTACGACATGAATCGCATCACGGCCGGGCTGGCCGATCTGGTGCCGCACCGCTATCGCGACTACGTCTATTCCCGGGTCAAGGAGGTGGATCGTCTGCTGGCCGCCTTCGTGCGCGGGCAACTGACCGTCTGCCTGATCCTCGGCTCCTACTACGCGATCGCCCTGAGTCTGTGCGGCGTGCCGATGGGGGGCGCCGTTGGATTGGTCGTCGGCTTCTTCAATCTGATTCCATACATGTCGACTGCGCTTGGCTTGCCACTGACGCTTTTGCTTTCATGGCTCGACGCGCAGAGCTGGCAGCGACTCGCGGCGGTCGCGATCGTCTTCCTACTCGGTCAGACCGTCGAAGGCAACATCATCACGCCGCGCATCGTGGGCGGACGCCTGGGACTGCACTCGGTGGTGATCATGCTGGCCGTGCTGGTCGGCGGCACACTCTTCGGCTTCGTGGGGATGCTGATCGCAGTGCCGACGACGGCCGTGCTTTCTGTGTTCTGGGGCGATCTCAGGGCCTGGTATCTCGGCAGCGAGCTCTACCGCCGTGGCGCGCCACCAGGCTAGTAGTCGCGAGCCCGGCCGAGGCAGCGCAGTCGATCGCAGAAGCTAGAGGCCGAGCTTCTCCCTGAAGTAGGCGACGGTCCGGGCGAGGCCCTCGTCGAGCGATATCTTGGGCGTCCAGCCCAGGATGTGCTGCGCGCGCGTGCCGTCGGGCTGGCGCACCTTGGGATCGTCGACGGGAAGCGGGCGGCTGACGATGCGGCTCTTCGAACCACAGGCGGCGATCACGCGCTCCGCCAGCGCGTGGACCGTCAGCTCGTATGGGTTGCCGACGTTCACCGGGTCGGTCTCGTTCGACATCAATAGCCGGAAGATGCCGTCGACGGTGTCGCTGACGTAGCACAGGCTGCGTGTCTGGCCGCCGTCCCCGAAGACGGTGACGTCCTCTCCGCGCAGGGCCTGGCTCATAAAGGCCGGGATGGCCCGCCCATCCTCCACCCGCATGCGTGGGCCGTAGGTGTTGAAGATGCGCACGATGCGCGTGTCGACCCCGTGGAAGCGGTGGTAGGCCATGGTCATGGCTTCNNTCGTCGTACACGCCGCGCGGGCCGACGGGGTTCACGTTGCCCCAGTAGTCCTCGGCCTGCGGATGGACCAGAGGATCGCCGTAGACCTCCGAGGTCGAGGCCAGCAGAAAGCGGGCGTTCTTGGCCTTGGCGAGGCCGAGCGTGTTGTGCGTGCCGAGACTGCCGACCTTGAGTGTCTGTATCGGGACGCGCAGATAGTCGACCGGCGACGCCGGGCTCGCAAAGTGAAGGATGTAGTCAATCGGTCCATCCAGGTAGATGTAGTTCGTCACATCGTGCTTGATGAAGCGAAAGTCGCTCCCTGCCAGATGCGCGATATTGGCCACGTCGCCGGTTAGCAGGTTGTCCATGCCGACGACCGTGACGCCTTCGGCAATTAGACGATCGGCGAGGTGGGAGCCCAGAAAGCCGGCCGCGCCAGTTACAAGTGCTCGCGGCATCAGTATGCGTGGCGCTGGCCGAAGCCGCGGAAGAGGGTCATGATCATGATCTTCACATCCAAGAGCAGAGACCAGTTTTCGATGTAGTAGAGGTCGTACTCGATGCGCTTCTCGAGCGAGGTGTTTCCGCGCCAGCCGTTGACCTGGGCCCAGCCGGTGATGCCGCTCTTCACGCGGTGGCGCAGCATGTACTGTGGGATGGCCTCGCGAAAGCG
>PMCG01000304.1:6579-10082 GCA_003155335.1 Acidobacteriota bacterium | reverse complement strand
TAGTAGACGATCTTGCAGTTGATCTCGCGCGAGGCGTAGTTGATGAACGTCATCGCGACTGACTCGGGTCCCTACTCGCTGAACAGGCTGTCGATGTCCTCGTCCGTGATCTCGGCGAAGGGGCTCTCGAAGGCCGCGCCGGCCACCGCCCGCTCGCGCTCGACCTTGGACAGGATGCGCCCGAAGACGTCGGCCAGCTCGGTGGAGGCCTTCTTGACCCGGAGCCGCACGAGTCCCAGGGAGGAGCGCTCGTCGAAGATGACCACCAGGATCACTCTCTGCGCCACGATGGAGATGTGGATGTTGTCGCGCTCACCCTCGTGGAAGAGGATCGAGAACTCCTTTTCACCGATCAGCCGGGCGAGGCCGTCGGTGGCCGCTACGTTGCCGGCCGTGAGCGAGGCCAGAGACGTCGTGTCCAGGTTCTCGATCTCGCCGTGCGCGGCGATCTGCTGTCCGTTCTTATCGACGAGGAACACGACCTTGGCGTTTGCGTCCAACTTCAGCTTGGCGATGATCTGCTTGATCTGGCTGAACTCCTCCTCGTACATTACGATGTCGGGCGCCGCCATTCAGTGATCCTCCTCCAAGCTCAAGCCATCCTGGACCGACACGAGACACACTCGCAGGACTGTCATTTATAGCCTGCCGATAGCGCAAATGCAAGGCGGCTGGCGCGAACGCTCCACGGTTAGTCGTTGAACGGTAGCGACTTCGCGCACGGCGGAGACGACCGTGCCAGCGTCGCTAGTACTCGCGCCTTCCCTCCATGGCCTTTGCCATCGTGACCTCGTCGGCCCACTCGAGCTCTGAGCCGACTGGGATGCCTGTCGCGATGCGCGTCACACGCACGCCGAGCGGCTTCAAGATCTTCGAAAGATAGATCGCGGTGGCCTCACCCTCGACCGTGGGACTCATGGCGAGAATGGCCTCCTCGACGCCGCCAGCGCGCACGCGCTCGAGCAGGCTGGCGATGCGGAGCTGGTCGGGCCCGATGCCCGCGAGGGGCGCGATGGAACCGTGCAGCACGTGGTAGCGCCCCTTGAACCCGCCGGCGCGCTCGACGGCCATGATGTTGTGCGGCTCCTCGACGACGCAGAGGATCTGGTCGCTGCGGCCGGCGTCCGAGCAGACATCGCACAGCTCCTGATCGGTGAAGGCATGGCAGCGCGCGCAGGTGTGGATGGCCTCGATCAGGCCCCCGATGGCGGCAGCCAGGCGGTCGGCGTCTTCCTTGGAGCCGCGCAGCAGATGGAAGGCGATGCGCTGCCCGGACTTCGGACCTATGCCGGGCAGCTTGCGCAGCTCGTCGATCACTCGCGCGAGAGGCGCCGGAAACTCCACGCGCGGGAGTCTATACCGCTCTCGTGCGTCCTGCACGCGAGGACAGCTCAGCGCAGGTCGAGGCAGGCCAGCGGGCAGACGCCGTCCTTGAGCTCCGGCGCATCGGGTGACGCGAGCGCGCAGAGTCGTTCTGTCGAGTCGGTGCAGAACGAGCGGTAGCGCAATTGGCCCGTCAACGGCACGGCGACATAGGCGAACGCGGCCACACTCGTGGGGGAAACACGCTTCTCGTCGACCGTGCCGCGCGCGGGCGGCGGCCCGGGATGGAAGACGAAGCGGTAGTCCCCACGCGTCTCGTCGGCGAACGCGTTGGCTGCGAGCAAGGCGGGCGCTGCCGCAAGGCGCGGGAGGCAGCGCGCCGGTGCAGCGAGGCACTCGATCCGATCGTAGTGACCGGCGTTGAGCTGGGAATACCGCAGCTCCGCGACAAGCACGCTGCGCAGGTCGCGCAAGGCGGCGCTTTCGCTCGCGGCGACACGTCTTCGTCGCTTCTCCGCGGCGATGATGCCGGCAGCTGCCACGGCGACAGCCGCGACGAGCGCGGCGATCACCCACGCGGCCAGCCGCCGCCGCCGCGAGGCCTTTCCAGCCCCTGCCGTTGGGGGGCCTGAGGTTGGCGGATCAGCGCCAGCAGGCCGAAGGCGCGCGCGACAGCGCTGGCAGAAGAGATTGCCCGCGAGGACAGAGGCGCCGCAATGCGGACACCGCACCAGGCTCACCGCCGGCGCACGAGCGCATCGAGAGGCTTGCGCTCCTTTGGCCGCGGCTGATCCGCCGCGTGGCCCAGTGGTGTGAAGACGATCGGCTCTTCTGCGAGAGGAAGTCCGAGGATCTCTCGCGCGGCCGCTGCGTCAAAGGCCGCGATCCAGCAGGTGCCCAAGCCCTCGTTCGAAGCAGCCAGGATCATGTGGTCCATGGCGATCGCGACGTCGACGTCCAGATAGCTGCGGCCGTCGCGCCGCANNGATGCGCGTCAGGGACTCGCGGCGCGACGCCGTGTCAACGACGACGACGCGGAACGGCTGTCGGTTGCAGGCCGTCGGCGCGAGGCGTGCCGCTTCAAGGATGCGTGCCAGCGCCGCCTCGTCCACCGCAGCGGGTCGGTAGGCGCGGCAGCTATAGCGGCGGCGGATCAGCTCTGAGAAATCCATGGCTCCCCCTGGCAGGGCCCGGGCATCATGCAGCCATCAACGGCTGCTCCCCAGCGTGCCCGGCTGACGGTAGAGGCGCGCGACGATTGGCACGACCCAACTCCGCGGCAGGAGCCGCATCAGCCATGCGGTCACGCGGTTCATCGCGCCCGGCACGACCAACGCCCGCCGCGCCACGAGCGCCCGCACCGCCGCACGTGCACAGATCTCGGCACTCATGATGCCCACGTCATCCGGGTGAAACTTCGCCGTGAGGCCAGAGAGATCGAGCATCTCGGTAGCGATCCCACCCGGGGCGAACACGCTCACGCTCACGCCGCTCCCGCGCAGCTCCTCCCGAAGCGCCAGGCCGAAGCTCGTGAGCAGCGCCTTGGTCCCGCCGTAGAGGGCCTGGTAGGGCATGGGCACGAGGCCCGCCATGCTGGCGACGAGCAACATCCCGCCACTCTGGCCCTGCTCGACCAGGTAGCGTCCAAAGAGCTGCGCGAGGCGCACAGGCGCGACCGCATTCGTCGCCAGCAGCGTTTCGACAGAGGCGGCGCTCTGGCTCAGCGCCGGGCCGTAGTAGGTCACGCCGGCGTTCAGCACGACGCCGTGCACCGAGCGCCCCTCCGTCGCCTGCGCGAAGCAGCGCTCGACGTCCTCGGCGCGCGTCAGATCGGCCTTGATCGGCACGACGGTCGTACCAAAGCGCTGCCTGAGCTCCTGCGCCAACTCGTTCAGGCGCTGCTCGCGGCGCGCGACTGCGATGACGTGACCGTGGTAGTCGCGCGCGATCACGCGTGCGATCTCACGCCCCAGGCCGGACGAGGCGCCGGTGACCAACACGTAGCGGCCCGACAGCGCCATGGAACGCGGCATCGATCTCCCTCCGGTCACAAGCTATTTCACGGAGACGACGGACTTGGCCATCGTCACGCCGCTGTCGTTCACGGCATCGATGCCGACGAAGTACGGCACCCCGGCGTTCAGGCTGGCGATCTCAAGGTAGTTCGCGTCGTACACCTG
>PMCG01000304.1:0-6571 GCA_003155335.1 Acidobacteriota bacterium | reverse complement strand
CCTGGCTTGGCGGCGCGCCCAAGCCGTTGCCAAAGACGCGCAGCTCGCTCACAGCGAAGCGCCGGCCGTCGGGCATGTGCACGTTGATCAGGCGTACATAGCGCCGCACGACGGGCTGCTCGAGCTGCACGTAGTCGCNNGGGTCTGGGTCGGCAAAGCTGACCTGCAGCGCGTCGATGCGGCAGCGCTTGCCGAAGTCGACGCGCAGCCACTCGCCCGCAGCTCCGGAGGCGGCTGACCACTGCGTGCGGACGTTCTCGTCAAAGGCGTTCTCGACGGGGAAGCCATCTCGGGTCGACGATGCCTCGGCGCGTTTCTCGCGCGAGAGCAACATCCACCCCGGGGAATTGCCGCCCAGCGGGTCTGTCGCGACACCCGGCACGTACTGGGGGTAGTCGCCGAGATAGGTGTCGGCCACCAACTGCCCGTCCGCGAGGAAGCTGGCGGGGAAGAGCGCGAGGCGACGGACACTGCCGTCGCGCAGAGAGACGGCGACGCTGGCCGCATACCAGGGCCGGCCGTCGGCGTCGAGGAAGATCCGGCCGTGGCCAGTGCCGCTGATGAAGCCAGCGGGTTTGTGCGCGAACGGGCTGTACGGGGCATACGCAAACGGACCCAGCGGGCCATCGGCGACGAATACGCCGCTCGCACTCGTAGCGCTGTCGGATGCCGGCGCAGCGTACTGCAGGTAGTAGCGGCCGGCGTGTTTGGTCATCGCCGCGCCGTCGATCCAGGGGTCGAAGCGCATGCGCCCGCGGTATGGACCACCGCGGTTCTCTTCGCCATAGACCTCCCAGCCGCGCCTGGCGGCGTCGCCACTGATGCAGTCGACTGGGCCGTGCACGACCTTGAAGCGATCCGTGGGATCCAGCTCGACCGCGCTGATCGGTCCGTTCTCGGCGCTGCCGTAGTAGAGGTACAACCGGCCGTCGTCGTCGAGGAACAGCGCCGGATCGACGTAGGCCGCGGTGTCGGCGACCAGCGCCCACTCGCCCTGCCCAGGATCGTCTGTCGCGTAGAGGCCCGGCGCGCCATTGCCGAGTAAATGCAGGCGACCGTTGAGGACCACGAGCGCCGGCGTGCCGTTGACCGCGGGCAATCCCTTGGCCTGCACCTGTCGCCAGGCCACGAAGTCCGGCGAGCGCCAGTAGGTCCCGCTTGCCGAGGTGAAGAGCCAGTACTCGCCCTTGAAGTAGAGGATCGCGGGATCAGCCGCTCCTGGCAGGCTCGGCTCCAGCGGCTGAGGCGCAGCCGAGCCGAGTCGGTCATCCAAGTCGATAGGATTGCAGAAGGTCGCAGGACGCGACGCGCCTCTCTTGCTCGCAGCGGCCACGGCCGTGACGCGGGCGAGGCCCCAGGTCAAGGCGAAAGCGAGGCACACCAGACCGCCGAGGACCGCGCGGCGGGCAAGCGGCGCACGACATCCGGGCATGGATTCCACTTCCATCCTCGAAATGAGAGCAGACCCGCGGCGCGACCGCAAGCGCGTCGCCTGGTTCATTCAGCGTGCGACGCCCGTGGTCGATCCGGACGAATTCGGGGCGAGCGTCTCGCGCACCGCCAAGCGCAGCTCGGCGATGCTCCAGGGCTGGAGCGCTCCCTTTCTGAGCGCGATACGCACGCCGTTCACATGCGCGACACGCAAGAGGCAAACCTGGCTGGGTGGCCCGCCCGTTTGGTCTCTGGGAAGCGGCCGCCCGCCAAAGACCGCAGGGCGTGTCCAGTCCCCGTTCGCGTCGCGAACGTAAACGTCGAACGCGCGCGCGGACTCCTCACGCATTCCGAGGACCATCTCGATACGATCGATGCTCTGCGGGTGCGGAAACTCGACCTCGATCCAAGTGCCTGGCTCCTGCGGCCCTGGCGTTCGCCAGACTGTGCGCAGACTGCCATCGACGAGTGCGGGCAATTGCGCCTGTGAGGTGGAGGCGCGCAGCCACGACGGTTGGACCGCGACGCTGCGCCAGACCGATGGCCGCGGCGCCAGGATCTCGATCCGCACCCTGTGCATCTGCTGCTCATCGTCAAAGGCGGCCAAGAGACGCATGTCCTCACGCCAGGCCTGCGGCGCAGCTCCCTCCACGACTGTCCAGTCCATCCCGGCAGCCCAGGCCCCATCTCCGTCGCTCAGAGCTTCCGCACGGACGACCTCGTGATTGGCGTCGAGCCCGAGGCGCGGCACACCGCTGAGGATGCGCGCGCCACGTGGCACGTGCGTCTCGACCCAATCGAGAGCGTGGTCCATGGGTGACGGCGCGGCAAACTGACGCCCGACCTCTACCGAGCTCAGAAGCGGTATGCCCAGGATCCACAGGGTGAGCGCGCTCCCGAGCACGGGCCAGCGCTTGAGCAATGCGGCCAGACCCACGCCGGCCATCACGGCCAACGGACCCACGCACGACAGCGCCAACCGCGAGAGCCGGCTCTCGGCGGTTGCCAGCACCAGGATCAGTGTCGCTGGGTAGACGACAAGCGGCAACCAGGCGCGCCAGGCGCGGCGCAGAGCGACCAGGCCGAAGAGGGCGCAGGCCGGCACAGGCACGAGCGTGCTCGGGCCGCCGAGTCCGCCTGGGAGCGCGCCCACACCCCTCAGGATCGCGCGTACATAGAAACCGACGTACGCCAGGAACTCCGGAGCAATGCGCGTCCCGCCATAGAAGTAGTCTGTCTGCGTCCAGACGCCTGCAAGATAGGCAGTGGGCTTGATCAGCGCATACGGCGTCACAGCGAACCACACGAGAGCCGAGACCACGCCCGCAAGCAGCATGCGGCCCCAGCGCCATCCCGAGCGAGTGCAGCGCGCCGCGACGTAGGCCGGCGCAATCAGCACGCCCGTGAATTTGATGGCCGCTGTCAGGCCCACCGCCACTCCTGACCAGATGTCGTCCCGCCGTCGATCGCGCATACAGTGGAACCAAAGCAGACTGGCCAGCGCAAAGGCCTCGAGCGCGACGTCTGAGCGAAGCATGTGCATGGTCCAGACCTCGATCGGCGCAACCGCCATCAGCGCTGCCGCGAGCAACCCGGCGCTGACCCCGGCCAGACGCCGCGCGAGGAAGAACNNCAGCAGGTAGATGAAGAGGCCTGGATACTCGTAGAAGCGGTGGTCGAAGTCGCCCGCGCGAATCATGGCGCGAGTCGCGTCGACGAAGACGCTCTCATCCTGGTCGGGCACATGCCTGAGCCCCCATGACAGGCCGTGCACGCGCAGCAACGCGGCCACGACCAGGATCGCGATCAGCGCCACGCGCACGGCCCAGCGCTGGCGCTGCGGCTCGGGTGAAGGCGCGNNCACCTTGACCGCAGGATGCCTGAGGCGTACTGTGGCGCTAACGGATCATCTGGAAAATGCGCACACGAGCCCGTTCTGTGCCCAATCGGCAGGTCTGTTGTCGGGACCGAGCGGCTAGCCCGCGACGCCTCCGCCGCCAGCGGAGCGTCGTTCCTCGATCTCTCTCGATCTGCGCGAGACGCGTGTGGGTGGCAACCCCATCGCGCCGGCGCACACGGAAGTGCTTGTGAGCGAGGTGTCCGCGACCGTCCCCGGGCTGAAGACGGTGACACGCCTGACGTTTGCCGGGGCGCTCGTGGCTCTGCTGGTCGGCGGGCTGTGGTTCTACGAGTCCGTGCGACAGCGCCAGCACGCCGCGGCCGAAGCCAACCTTGAGGCCGTCGCGAAGCTCAAGGTGGACGAGATCGTCCGGTGGCGGGCAGAGCGCCTGGGCGATGGCTTGATGATCATGGAGCACCTTCTCCCGGCCGAAGGCCTGGCGCGTCTCGTGACGGAGAAGGAGCGAGGCGCTGCCCGTCCGTCATTGTTGGCGCAGTTTCGCGCACTCCAGCGCGCTCACGGCTATGAGGACATCCTGTTTGCCGACTCTGCCGGCGTCGTGCGGCTGAGCCTCTCCGGCGCCGTCGGTGCGTTGCACGACGAGGCTGTTCGGGCCATCGACGAAGCCATCCGCACACGCAGGCCCGTGCTCACCGACATCCACACCGGTCCGGCGGACCGTCCGGCGCATGTCGACGTGGTCGCCCCGATNNCCAGCGCGAGCGCCGAGACCCTTCTGGTCCGGCGTGAGGGCGAGACCGTGCTCTTCTTGAACCCGCTCCGCTATCGAAAGGACGCGGCCCTGACGCTGCGTCTGCCTCTGTCTCGCGAGGAAGTTCCGGCGGCCATGGCCGTACGCGGCCAGGAAGGCTTCGTACGCGGGACGGACTACCGCGGCGTTCCGGTGTTTGCGTACGTGATGCGCGTGCCGGACTCCCCTTGGTTCGTCATCGCCAAGGTCGACGCGTCGGAGATTCTGTTTCCCTGGCGTCTGCGCTCGATTCTGATCGCGGGACTGGTCCTCGGGCTCGGGGGCTGGATCGTCACGCTCTTTCTGGCCCTATCTCAGCGCGGGCGCGCGGTCCACTACGCGTCGCTCATCGCGGCGCGCCAGCAAGCAGAGGAGGCTCTGCGAGCGACGTCTGCGCGGCAAGAGGCGATACTGGCGGCCGTCCCGGACATCATCATGGAGGTCGACAACAACAAGGTCTACACCTGGGCGAACCGCGCCGGACTCGAGTTCTTCGGAGAGGACGTGATCGGGCGCGAGGCCGCGGACTACTTCGTCGGTGAGCAGGACACGTACGGCGTCGTGCGGCCGCTGTTCATGGGTTCCGAGGACGTGCTCTACGTCGAGAGCTGGCAGCGGCGCAAGGACGGCGAGACGCGGTTGCTGGCGTGGTGGTGTCGGGTCCTGAAGGACGGCAGCGGCAACGTGACGGGCGCGCTCTCGTCCGCTCACGACGTTACCGAGCAGCGTCGAGCCGGGCAGGCGCTCAGCCGAAGCGAAGAGCTCTTCCGCCGGATCTTCGAGGAAGGCCCGATTGGCATGGCCGTCGGTGCTGCGGACTTTCGCTTCGCGAGGGTCAATGCCGCGTTCTCGCGAATGCTGGGCTATGCGGAGCAGGAACTCACCGCGCTCACCTTCGAAGACATCACGCATCCGGAGCACATGGCCCAGGACATCGAAGCGGTCAGGCGAGTGGCGGAAGGGACACTCCCGGTCTATCGGACGGAGAAGCGCTACGTGCGCAAGGATCACGGGATCGTGTGGGGCGCGCTGACCCTGACCGCGGTTCGCAGCCAGGGCGGTCAGCTGCTCAACTTCCTGGCGATGATCGAGGACGTCACCGAGCGCAAGGGGGCCGAGGACGCGCTCAGACGTGAACGGGACCTCTTCGGCAGTCTGCTCACGACCATACCGGACTTCATCTACTTCAAGGATCGCCAGAGTCGCTTCGTTCGGATCAACGCTGCCCTGGCTCGGCGGTTGGGGCTCGGCGATACGAGCGCTGCGATGGGCAAGACCGACTTCGACTTCTTCGGTGACGAACACGCCCAGCAGGCCTTTGCGGACGAACAACGCATCATGGCCACCGGCGAGCCGCTCGTCGGGATCGAGGAGAAGGAGACCTGGCCGGACGGGCGGGTCACTTGGGCCTCAACCACCAAGATGCCGCTCCGGGACGAATCGGGTCGGATTGTCGGTCTGGTTGGCATGTCTCGGGACATCACCGCGCACGAGCAGGCGGAAGAGGCGCTGCGCGTGAGCGAAGAGCGCTTCCGCACCGTGTTCGAGGCGGTCGGCGACGGCACCGTGCTGGCGGACGCCGCGACCGGCCGGTTCGTCATGGCCAACCAGGCGATGTGTCGCATGCTGGGCTACACCGAAGAGGAGCTGCTGCGTCTAGCAGTCGACGACATTCACCCGCCAGCCGATCTGCCCATGGTCAAGGAAGCGTTCCAGAGGCAGCTCTCCGGCGAGCAACCGCTGGCGACGGGGATCCCGGTTCAGCGCAAGGACGGCAGCAGCTTCGTTGCCGACCTCCACAGCCTGCCACTCACGCTCGGAGACACGCGATGCCTGCTCGGCGTCTTCCGCGACATGACCGCTTTCAACGAGATGGAGCAGCAGCTCAGGCAGGCCCAGAAGATGGAAGCCGTCGGCCAGCTCGCCGGCGGCGTGGCGCACGACTTCAACAATATCCTCTGCGTGATACAGGGGCACTGCGAGCTCGTGATGAGAAGGCTGCGCGAGGACGACCCGCTCTTCAAGAGCATTGCGCAAATCCAGGCCAGCGGCGAGCGCGCCGCGGCCCTCACGCGCCAGCTACTCGCCTTCAGCCGCAAACAGCCGCTTCAGCCCGAGGTGCTCGACCTCAACGCCACCGTGAGCAACCTGGAGGGCATGCTCCGGCGGCTCATCGGAGAAGACGTCGACTTCGTCACGAAACTCGCCGCCGACCTGGGTCGCGTGAAGGCCGATCCCGGACAAGTCGAACAGGTGATCGTCAACCTCGCGGTCAACGCCCGTGATGCGATGCCCCGGGGCGGCAAGCTGCTGATAGAGACGGCCAACGTGGAGCTGAACGAGGAGTATGGCAACGTCCATGCCGGAGTCGCGCCCGGACGGTACGTCATGCTGGCCATCACGGACACGGGCAGCGGGATGGACCAGAGGACCATGGAACGGGTCTTCGAGCCGTTCTTCACGACCAAGGAGAAGGGCAAGGGCACGGG
>PMCG01000034.1 GCA_003155335.1 Acidobacteriota bacterium | reverse complement strand
CGGCTGACGGCGCGCGCGTGGTGCAGCATCTCATCCATGGTCACCGAGAGCGTGTTCGGATAGCCCAGCACGACCATGGCCAGCGAATCGCCGACGAGGATCGCGTCGATGCCGCTCTCGTCGAGTGCCCGCGCTGTTGGATAATCGTAGGCCGTCAGCATGGTGATCGGCTGGCCATGCCGGTACTTCTCCTGGAGCGTGAGCGTCGTGGTCTTCGCAGCCGCGGTGGCGGCCAGTGTCGGTCTTGCGGCAGGCGTACTCATCCGCCCTCCNNTCCGGATCCAGGCGTGGGCGCTGCGTGTCAACGAACGGTCTCCCGGCTCACCGCCCCAGACAGGGTCGATGGCACGAGAGCAACATAGCACGTGCGCCTGTGGTGTGGTAGGCGGGCGGCGCAGGACGTCAGCGCCGCAGTCCGTCGAGCACTGTGCGCGGCACGGCCACGGCGCGCGTGAGTGCAGTCACGAGCTGGTCGGCATCGCTGTCGACGAGGAGCAGACGCCGATCGTCCGGCGCGACAAAGCCCTCGGCCACCGCGTGATCGATCAGCGCCAGAAGTGGCGCGAAGTAGCCGTTGAGATCGAGCAGGCCGATGGGCTTCGAGTGCAGCCCGAGCTGGGCCCAGGTGATCGCCTCCAGCAGCTCGTCCAGCGTGCCGAGGCCGCCGGGCAGCGCGACGAACGCGTCGGCCAGGTCTGCCATGAGGGCTTTGCGCGAGTGCATGTCCGGCACGACACGCATGTCTGCGACGCGCGAGTGCGCCAGCTCACGCTGCGCCAGGGCTCGCGGGATGACGCCGGTCACGCGCCCGCCGCCATCCAAGACCGCGTCCGCGAGCGCGCCCATCATGCCCACGCCGCCGCCACCGTAGATCAGCGCCACTCCGTCGGCGGCCAGGCGCGCGCCCAGGCGTCGCGCTGCCGCGGCATACGCAGGCGAGTGTCCAGCGCTCGAGCCGCAGAAGACGCACAGGCTCCTCATGGCCCACTCCCCCGGCCACGGACACGGTCAGTGTGTGAAGTTACTACGGTCGCGGCTTTGGCTTTGCCGCAGGCGTTGTCCCCGCCTGAGCCTGACCCGCATCGGCGCGGCGAAGCACGTCATCGGTGATGTCGACCGACGGCCCAACGGCGAGGCACACGCGCCGGTCCAGCACGAGATCGATGTTGCGCTCCGCGGTCACGCTCTGGACAAAGGCCACCAGCTTCTCTTGCAGCTCGACGTCGATGCGCTGCTGCTCTCGCTGGAGCTTCCGCTGGAGTGAACCCAGTGTGTCCTCGCTGTCCTGACGATAGGCCTCGCGCTCACGCGCCAGCTTGGCCACGGCCTGCTGCCGTTGCTCCGCCGCTGCCGGGCTCAACCCAGCCTGTTCCTTGGCGAGCGACTCCTGCTGCTGCTTCAACCGCTCGTCCAGCTTGGCCATTGCTGCCCGGCGCGTCTCGGTCTCGACGCGCAGCTCCTCGCGCGCCTTGGCCACGCCCTCGGCGTACTGTTTGCCAAGCGCCGTGGTAGCAGCGAGGCGCTCGACATCGACAACTGCGATGCGGGCCGTCCCGGAACCGGCCGCCGTCGCTTGCTGCGCCGCAGCCCAGCCGGCGCCGCACAGCAACACCACCGTCACGGCACTCACGCCAAACACGCTACTTCGCTTCATGCACCTGTCTCCTCGCTCATGACGACGGTGGCCGCGTTTCCGTCGGCCGTTGCCCTGCCCCGTGCGCCGCGCTTCTTATACTCGCCTGTGCCGCGTCGCGCAACTCACCGCAGCTCAGCCGCACGCTCCGGGTGTCGTCGCACGATGGCCTCGCGATACAGCGCTTCGTACTGCCGCGCCGCATGCGCCCAGGAGTTGTCCTCGGCCATTGCCGCCTGCCGCATGCGCGTCACGGCCTCGGGACGGTCGTACCAGGTGGAGACCGCCCAGCCGATCGTGTTGAAGAGGCTCCCGGGATCGAGGTCCGCCAGCACGAAGCCGGTGCCGGCGCCGGTGCGCTCGTCGTAGTTGACGACAGTGTCGGCCAGCCCTCCGGTGGCGCGCACGATCGGCAGCGTGCCGTAGCGCAGGCTGTACATCTGGTTCAGGCCGCATGGCTCGAAACGCGAGGGCATGAGGAAGAAATCCGCGCCGGCCTCGATCCTGTGCGCGCGTGGGTTCGAGAACTCCGTCCAAAGCCGGAAACGACCGGCGTGCCGTGCGGCGATCTGGCCGAGCTGGCCGAGCAGCTCAGGGTCGCCCATGCCCAGGACGACGAGCTGCACGTCCAGCGACAGCACTCGGTCCAGCGCGGCAGCCAGGACGTCGATGCCCTTCTGGCGCACGAGGCGCGAGACAAGACCCAGCACCGCGACGTCCGGCCGCTCCGGCAATCCCGCCTCTTTCTGCAAAGCCGCCTTGCAGACGAGCTTGCCCGCGAGGTCGGTCGCATCGTAGCGCGCGGCAATGTGCGAATCGGTCGCAGGATCCCACTCCTCTGTGTCGATGCCATTCAAGATCCCGCGCAGGTCGCTGCTGCGGCCGCGCAACTCACCGTCCAGGCCGGCGCCCTGCGGCGGGGTCTGGATCTCGCGTGCGTAAGTGGGGCTCACGGTTGCGATCAGCGTCGAGTGCCGGATCGCCGCTTTCATGATGTTGAACGTGCCGAAGTGCTCGAACTCATCGGAGTTGAAGTGCTCCGCACCGAGCCCGGTGACGTTCATGGCCGCAGGCGCGGCAGCGCCCTGGTACTCGAGATTGTGGATCGTGAAGACACTGGCGCTGGCGTGAAGCGGGCTGCCCCAGCAGACCGTGTTGACGTAGACCGGCGCCAGGCCGGCCTGCCAATCGTGCGCGTGGACCACATCGGGAACGTAGCCGAGCGCATCGGCCAGCACGAGCGCGGCCCGCGAGAGGAACGCGAAGCGCTCGATGTTGTCCACGTAGGCANNACCTCGCTGCCTGGCAGGCGCGCCAGCCGCACAGCGCCGTGGGCCGTGAAGCGCCCCATCGGGACGCTCAGTGCGCCCTCGAGCGTCTCGAACTCCCGCCACGGCATGCCGGCGTACAGCGGCACCACGACGCGCACGTCGAGCCCATCGCGCTCCAGGGCCTTGGGCAGGGCGCCGACCACGTCGCCCAGTCCGCCGGTCTTGGCAAAGGGCGCGCACTCCGCGGCGACGAACAAGATCTTGAGAGGCTCGGGCATCGTGGTCGCTGGACAATCGTCTCTCGAGCGCCTCAACCGACGCCTGAGCCCGCACAGTCTGCCACAGCCGCCACGCGATTGCGCGGAGAGCCTATTCGGCCCGCCAGGCCTTGAACCTCGGCCACCAGCGGTGCACGCCGCGTCGGTATTGCTCGAACGAGGTGCCGAATTGCCTCGTCAGTGTTGGCTCCTCGTAGCACACCACCCAGACATGAAAGAGCACGAACAGGATCGCCCCATAGACGAGCAGAACCATGCTGCCCAGCCACGCGGCCTGGCCCAGCACGACCAAGACCACGGCCACGTACATCGGGTTGCGCAGGTGGCGATACTGGCCCGTGACGACCAGATTGCTCGGCGGCGCCACAGGAGCAGGCGTGCCACGGCCACGCATGACGAACTGCACCATCGATTCGATCAGGCTCGTCAGGCCTACGAGAACGCAGACGATGCCCAGCAGGTGAAGCGGCTCCGGCTCGCGACTCTGCTGCCGCCAACCCGTCATCATGAACGGCACCGCGCCAGCTACGCTGCCAGGTACGACGCAAAAGAAGACGATGGAACCGAGGATTGCCCAGCACTGCCGAAGCTCAGTCATGAGCCACTGCCCTCTGCGCCATCAGCCACCCCTGCGGAATGCTCTTGCCCGACGGCGTACCATGCATCCTCAAGCGCGCCGACGCTGACGTTCTCGACGTCCCCCCGCTGGCGCAGCCACCGCTCGACCAGAGCCCGCTGTTCCTCGGTTGCGGAACCTCGCCCATCGGTGGTGACGAAGATACTCCACTCCCGTCCGCAGCCCCCGCCGCACGCGAGGCCGTTCGCCTCGATCGCCTCGCCGATGAAGCGATCCCAGAAAGCATCCAGTGCTACATCCGAGACAGCTTCGCTCACCCGGAAATGGACTTCGAATCCCATCTCGCGGAACTCGCCGAGCCGCGCCTTCTTCCTGAGTCGTTTCTTCATTTCCTCATTCCCCATCCTCACTGTCAGCAGCAAGGAGCGCCTCGGGGAGAACGGCAGGGAGCTTGGCCCGACGAAAGTGGGCCGGGTTGCGCGTGACGATCACGCTGCAGCCGGCCTCCAGCGCTGAGGCCACACAGACCGCGTCCTCGATATCGTCGAGGTTCATCGCAAGTGCCAGCCGCACGCCGGCGTCTGTTGTGGAGGCGACCTTGAGCTTCGAGAGAAGATGCACGAGCGCCTCGTGCGCTTTCTTGCGGCCCTTCTCGCGCTGGACGAGATACGCGATCGTCGTGACGGTGTGGCCAGCGACAAAGCCTACGACGCTGCCCCGCGCCACTAGATCGAGCGCAGCCGCCGAGGCGTCCACGAACGGAGTGCGAGAAAGGACGACGTCCAGGAGGACGTTGGTGTCGTAGAGCACGCGCTTCGTCATCGATTGCGCCTGCCAAGGTGGTCGAGATGGGCCTCACGCACGGCCACGTCGTCGGCCGTTCGCCCCTTCTTCGAAGCCGCGATGCCCACGAGCTTCTGAGTCCAGGGAGAGAGAGTCGGACGGTCGCGACCAGACGGAAGCTGGTCGAGCACCGACGCAACGACCTGGGAAAGCGACACCCCGCGATGTCGAGCCCAGTCCTTGGCGCGCTCGATCAAGGCGTCCTCCATGCGCAGCGTGAGCTTGGTCTGCATGCCGTATACCTCACCTGGAAGTATACGTCATCCGCCGCCATGCAGCCGACGGCTCTCATGCCGCCAGCCTCTCACGCCCCCCGGCCAGGCGAGGTCCGGACGTGACGGACGATGCTCGGGAATGTACAACACCACACTGAATTCCAGCCCAAATGAGTACCGCGTCCCCGGACTTCCACAGCGCTCAGGCCCAGTTCTCCAGCGCGAGACCTGGAACTCGGCTGAAATGCCTCGTGCTGTTCGTGACGATCGTCAGACCGAGGCACAGCGCCTGAGCCGCCACCAGCGTGTCGATCACGCCGATCGGCGTGCCGCCACGCGCCAACGCAGCGGCCAGCACTGCAAACCGCTCCGCGGACACATGGTCGAACGGAACGATCGCGATGTCCTTGGTGAAACGCCGGATCGCGCGGCGCAGCCGCTGTGAGCGCTTGGCCTCTGCACCGAATCCCAGTTCAGCCAGGGTGATCGAGCTGATGCAGATCTCCGATGGCGCGCGCGCCAACAGTCGGGCGGCAACCTGTCCTTTGCCCTGGAGCGCATCGCTCACCGTGTCGGTGTCGAGCATGTAGCGCGGCATCAGTCGAAGTGCTTCCTGAGACTGGTGATCTTCTCTTGCCTCAACCGTGGGATGTTCTCCGAGATCGACCCAAGGCAAGAGCGGAACTCGTCAGACCATTCGTCTGCGGGTTCCAGGATCACCCGACGACCCTCGCGACGCACCAGCACCTCGCGCTGCGACCCGAAACGATATGCCTTGGGCAGCCGCACCGCCTGACTGCCACCGTTCTGGAACACCTTCGCGCGCAGGGTCTTCATGCAGGAAGTCTATATGGCGTCTATACATTCGTCAACGAGCGGCCGCGTAGTCGTGAACGCGCTCGTGCTCGGAATGATTCCGGGCAAGGCCGGGCGACGGGTGGATGCTACGCGTTGTCGGGCTCGGGCCGGGGCCAGGGCGAGGGTTAGGGAAGATACTTCGCCCCGATCGAGCTTCGCGAGCAGGTCCGCGCAACTAGCCGGCACGACCTTGCGGAATCGCACGATCGACGCGCTTCCGACGGCCTGGAGAATGTCCATGAGTCCATCACTCCTTGGCGATCGCGGCGAGACCGCGGGGCTGCTCAGGAGCGGGCTGATGCCCCAGGGCTACGTCTACTCCCTGCTCTCGACGATGCGCAGCGTTGCCATCGCCCCTGGCCCGTCAGAGTGGCTCCACGCCGACGCGGAAGAGCTGCTGTCCCGCGCGGAAGCAGAGGCGACCTTCGGCGTCGACGTAGAGCTCGCGTCGCTGCCCATCGTTGGGCGCTTCACTGAAGTCGAGCCCGGCGCCCGGCTCGCCGGGCGGGCCGGCCGGTCCTTGGGTTCCCTGCGGTCCGTGGGGTCCCTGCGGACCCTGTGCTCCGGGCTTGCCCGCGGGCCCTGCCGCTCCGCGTAGGCCGACGCGTCCCGCAGGGCCA
>PMCG01000294.1 GCA_003155335.1 Acidobacteriota bacterium | reverse complement strand
GGCGAGATCGCGGCAGCGGCCGATGAAGACCTCACGGTCGGTGTCGATGCCGGCCGGCTTCACGTTCGAGCTGAAGAAGTTGGTCGTCTGCGAGAAGCGCACACCGGTGGTGATGATCCTGTCCTTGACCTTGGCCTCGACGATGTGCTGGCCCCAGTCCAGGTTGAGCTGGTCGATGAGCGTGTCGCGGAAGCTGAATTCGACGTAGGAGAACGTGCGCAGCTTGCGCGGCCGCTTGCCGGTGTTCTTGACCCGGAGCACCCACAGCTCGCAGGGACAAGGCTCGTCGGCCGCTGACGGAGGCACGAAGTAGAGCAAGCTGGCCGCGATGCCAGAGTGCGCGCTCGAGATGCGCGTGTAGCCAGCGCCGTGCCGGCACTCGTAGGCCTGAAGCTTCACACCCGGGATCGGCTGCGCCGTCGGGCTCCAGTATTTGCCGCTCTCCATGTCGCGGATATAGACGTAGCGGCCCGGCTGGTCCGCGGGAATCGCGTTGTAGCGGTAGCGCGAGACGCGCCGGTTCTTGGGATCGCGGTCAAAGGCATAGCCGCCGGCCGTGTTCGACACGATGCCGCCGTAGCGTCCCTCGCCGATGTAGTTCATCCACGGCGTCGGCGTGTCCGGCCGCGTGATCACGTACTCGCGCCGCTCCGCGTCGAAGTAGCCGTAGGGGTTTGACAGTGCTTTGCTCTGCTTGCTCATATCGATCGATGCCCTTGCTGTGTATGCGTCCGAGGATCAGGCGCTCGCCGGCACAGCCTTGCCCCGACGTTCGGCCAGCTCGGCCGAGATCCTCTGCTGGAGCTTCTCGTCGATTGCGTAGAAGAAGATGATGCCAACGGCCAGCAGGCTGGCGATCGCTGGGATAATGCTGACGAGCAGGCGGATGCCAAACAGCGAGCCCACCGACTGCGCGACGTTGGCCTGGAAGCCGTAGTACGCCAGCAAATAGCCCGCCAGTGATCCGCCGATCGTCCAGCCCATCTTCTGGGCAAAGGTGCCGGCCGAGAAGACCAGGCCTGTGGCCCGACGGCCCGTCTTCCACTCCGAGTAATCAGCCGTGTCTGCATACAGCGCCCAGATGAGCGGCGATACCGGCCCTGAGGCGAAGCCGCCGATGATGTTCATGGCGTATAGAAACGCCATATCGGTGGGACGCGCCCAGAAGTAGGCGGCTGTGGTGATGGCGTTGACGATCATCGAGACGATGTAGAGGTTGCGCTTGCCCAGGTACTTGGTCATCCAGCCCGTGGCGAGCACGCCCGCGATGTTGCCAACGGTGCCCCAGAACATGAACAGCGACACGCCTGTCTCGTTGCCGAGGTAGTACTTGAAGAAGTACACCAGCGAGGCCATCTTCAGAACGGCCCAGGTGTTGGCGCAAATCCCGACCGCACACAGAATCAGCCAGGGTCTGTTGTGCAGCAAGTCCGCCAGGTCGCGACCGAACGAGGTCTGCTGGTCCTTGGGTGGCTGGACACGTTCACGTGTGAGCGCGAAAGTTCCCAGGAACAAGAGCGTCGCGGAGGTGGCGTAGATCGCCATGGTCCAGCGGTAGCCGATGCGGTCAGCGCCACCGCCAAAGTACTTGACCAGGCCAACGGTGCAGGTCTGGACAATAAGGTTGCCGGTGAAAGCGCCCAGGAAGCGATAGGAGGACAGTCGCGTGCGCACGAGCGAGTCGGGAGTGATGACTCCCATCAGCGCGCCGTACGGGATGTTGATCGCGGTGTACACGAGCATCATCGCGCCGTAGGTGACGTAGGCGTACATGAGCCGGGCCGACGGCGCCAGATCGGGTGCAAAGAAGGTGAGGAAGCCGATCAGGCCAAAGGGCGCCGCAATCCAGAGCAGGTATGGCCGGAACTTGCCCCAGCGCGTCTGTGTGCGGTCTCCGAGCATGCCCATGATCGGGTCGGCGAAAAGGTCGATGATGCGCACAACGCCGAGCATCGTCGCCGCGGCCGCGGCCGCAATTCCGAAGACGTCCGTGTAGAAGAACAGAAGGAAGACAGTAAATGTCTGCCAGAAGAGGCAGGACGCCAGGTCGCCCAGACCGTAGCCGACCCGCTCACCAAAGCCGACCTTCTCGCTCGCAACGCTCATATCGCCTCCAAGGGCTGACAATGGCCCGGAGGTTAGCCTGTTCGCTACGGCGCGTCAACGAACTGGGATCACGAACTGCGCCGCGCTCTCGTGCATAATCAGGCTCGCGCTTGACGAGGCATTTGGACATGGAAATGACAGTCGACTGGACGTACGAAGACATCGCGAAGATGATCGATCACTCGCTGCTTCAGCCGACGCTGACGGTCGCCGATCTCGAATCCGGCTGCCGGCTGGCGATCGAGTACGACGTTGCCAGCGTGTGCATCCTGCCTTACTACCTCAGCCGCTGCGCCGAGATCTTGAAAGGCAGCAGCGTCAAGGCCTCGACCACCGTCGGCTTTCCTCACGGTGGCCACGCCACCGCAATCAAGCTGGCCGAGGCGCGTCAGGCCCTGGCTGACGGCGCAGAAGAGCTGGACATGGTCGTGAACATCAGCCAGGTCCTGTCCGGCAATTGGGACTACGTGCGGCAGGAGATCCGGACAATCGTCGACGCGACGCACGCGGCTGGTCAGAAGGTCAAGGTCATCTTCGAGAACGCCTATC
>PMCG01000228.1:10778-10982 GCA_003155335.1 Acidobacteriota bacterium | reverse complement strand
CATCCGGGTCTTGCGTCGAACGCGCGCCGACAACGAGACCTCGTCGGCAGCGACCAGGTCGCAGTAGCGCACCAGCCGATGGCGCTGGCGCAGCGAGCGCAGTGTTCGGACGATGGACGCGGTCAATCGGGGCGACGCCATGTCGGGCGGGTGAATCGCGACACGGACCACCGCGGCATGCCGCTGCAACAGGGAACGCAGAGT
>PMCG01000228.1:6518-10717 GCA_003155335.1 Acidobacteriota bacterium | reverse complement strand
CCCTCGCGCAGCGTGCGTCCCCAGGCCCGCACGCTGTCCCCGAAACGGCGCGGCAGGCCCGATTCGTCATGGCGCTCACCGTGAAGCAGAATCTCAGCTCCGTCCTCGGCACGCTCGCGCAGCCAGGCAACGAAGCCGCCGTGACGCTCGAGTGGCCAATGGCCATGCCAATCCGGCACGACCAGCAGCGCGGGCACGATGCCGAGTTGCGCGCAGAGGTCCCACGCGGCACGCACATCGCTCGCCTGCGCCGGCGCGACATCGTGGATGGACACGATCAGCATGGTCGGCGCGCGAGCTCTTGGTACATGTCGAAGATCACGTCGAAGGTGGCGGTCCAGGAATGGTGGCGCTGCGCGTAAGCGCGGCCTTTCTCGCCCAGCAGCGCGAGGTTCTTCGCGAGAAACCGTTCCGCTACTTCGGCAAGGCTTCTGGCGCTGCCTGAGTTGAAGAGCGCGCCGGCGCCGGACGCGGCGACCTGCTCGGCCACGCCGCCGCGATCGGCCGACAGCACTGGCGTGCCGCTGGCCAACGCCTCGAGCGCCGCGAGGCCGAAGGTCTCGACCGAGCACGGCGAGACATAGAAATCAGCCGCGGCTAAAAGGTCAGCCAGCCGCTCGCGCGCCGGCTCGTAAGGGAGCCAAGACAGGCGCTGCACCTGCGCCCGTTCACGCATACCNNTAGAGGCACTTCCTTCTCGCGTGCCAGGCGTCCGGCGTAGATGGCGAGTGGCCCAGACGGCAGACCAGCGCACTGCCGCACGGCTTGACGCTGCTCGCGGCGACGGGGATCGAAGAGAGCGAGATCAACGCCCAGCGGCGCGCGCCTGACGTTGCCGAACCCAGCCGCGATCAGATCGTCGGCCACGAACGTGGAAGCCGCGAGCGTCAGGGCACAATCGCGGCTCAGTCGTCGCAGATAGCGCCACGCGAGCGCCGCTGCGGCACGCCGGCCGAGCGGCTCGCCTCGCCCCCGTGGCGCGAGCACTCGGGGTAGGTGGCTGTGGTGAAAGTAAACGCGTGGGCAGTCCAGCGCGCGGGCCGGACCGTTGATGATCCAAGGCGCGAGCAAGGGGCTGCCCAGCTCGATGACGTCCGGCCGCTCGTGCCGAACGATGCTCGCCAGCGCACGAACGGCCAGCATGGCGCGGTAGGGACGTTGCCAGGGGATCGCGGGACCGCGCAGATGATACCAGCGCACGCCATCGGATTCGGACAACGCGTCATGGTCCGAGGGCACCACGACGACCTGACGCAGCCAAGGGCGCTGCTGAACGTAGCGTGCCTTTTCTGTGAGATAGGTCTTCACCCCACCGCTGGTGTTGCCGAAGAACTCGCTCACGTCGAGCACGCAGAACGTGGCGCTGGGGCGCGTGATCGNNAATCTGTGTTCGAGAACGGCATAGCACTCCAGATTGAGCAGATGCCCCTCGTCGTCATTGCTGAGGTGCGTGCCCGTGTCGGGTGTATGGAGCGAGACAGGCTCCGGATGCCAACTGGCGAAGCGCACTGCAACCGGCCGATCGGCATAGTTGACGAGATGCAGCAGGCGCCGTCCGTCGCGATGCCGCCAGCGTTCGACGAGGATCGGCTGATCGCACCTCGCGCGCGGCTGGCGGAGGGCAGGCAGCAACGCCTCGATCACGCGGCTCTTGCGCGGAATGCGGAAGAGCGAACTCTGTAGGAAATTGGCGGCCAGGCCGGTGCCGTCGATGAGCCGGCGCACAGGGGCGCAGCCGAAATAGGCGCGCGCCAGCAAGGTCATTGGTGCGTTCAACAACCAGCGCGTGAGCGGCCGCCCGAGCCGCGGGGAGAACGTGGCGGGGATGTCCAGAATCTCGACAGGAATGGGCATGAGCCGTGGCCCAAGCGGCAGGTTCCATTCGGGCGCGCGGATGTTCGGCGGCACGAGCACGCGGCGCAGCGAAGAATCGCCCAGCACATCGTCCACTGTCGCCACGAAGCGGAATGGCACCGCGCGATCGACCAGGGCCATCGCCACCGCGAAGGTGGCCGGCGCCGTGGCGGTCCAGCGCGTGGCCATCCCGTCCATGTCGTAGTAGACGGCGACCTCAGCGTCCGGCTGCGCGTCGCGAAACAGGCTCTCGTTGGCTGCGGCCCAGTTCAAGAGCGGAGCCAAGGCCTGCCGGTATGGAGCGAAGTCGTCCGCGGTGACGACCGTCATCCGGCCGGACGAGTCGAGATACTCCGCGCCCTTGACGACCGGCGCCGCGCCGCTGGCCAGCGCCTCGGCGATCGTGCGGCACACACGGGTGGCTGAAGGCCGCGCGTCGAGGCCAATCCCGTGTTCGTAGGGAAGCGCCAGCACTGGCCGCTCGGGCGCAGTAGCGCGCACCGCCTTGACGACGACGGCATTCGTGACGAGCCGGCGCTGCCGCGGCTCGTGGCGCGGCATGGCCACGTTTTCCACNNAGCAGCGCGCTCTGCGACGTCGCTGCGGCGCGCAGGTCCAGGCCGAAGAGGCTCAGTGAGTCCCGTAGCACGACGTCGCAGTTGTTGATCAGCACGAGACTGTGCGGGTTTCGCCGGCGAACGGCGTCGGCCCAAGCGCTGAGCCGTCGAGCATGGACCTCGGCGCGCCAGCGCAGGTAGGTGGAGGAGGGTTCGTCGTCGCCTAGCGCGCGCGGGATCGCGCTGCCGTGTGCCTCGCGGAACGCGGCGACGCAACGCGCACAAGCGCAACCGGCGAAACCGCCGACGCGTCCGCCCAGCGTCCACGGCGTGGCCCCCACCCAGCAATTGTCGAAGAAGACGCCGGCTCCGCCCGCATCGATCACGCGCAGCGCGTGCGACTCGACCTCGGCCAGCCACTCNNCAGTTCGATGCCTGGACGTAGCCAACGACCTGAAGACCCGCGTCGCGGAACGCCTGCACCGCGCTCGCGAATTCCGCCCAGTGGCGCGACTCGCTCTCCGGCGGAAACCCCCAGTTCATCGACACGAAAGCGAGGTTGATCCCAATGCGCCGCAGCTCAGCAGCGCTCGCCTGCGTGTAGGCATTGCGGTGCGCTTCCTCGTCGACGGCGACATCGGGCATCTTCTCGTGGAGCAAGTCGATGGTTGCCGTGCCAGCCCAGAGGTAGACCGCACGACAGGACCACGGGGCGACCAGGGTAGCAGTGCTCATCGCAAGCGCGGGGGATCGTTGACGATATCAAGCAGCGCGCGCTCGAACTCATCACCCACCGCGTCCCACGACCGCGTCGCCGCGGTCTCGACGGCGCGCGCGCGTAGTTGCAGCGCGAGCTCAGGCTCGCAGACGATACGGCGTGCTTCACCAACGAACCCTCCCGCGTCGCCTGGCGGAACGAGCAGGCCGTCCTGCTCGTGGCGGATGATCTCGCCGGCTGCGGCGTCGGCAAAGGCCAGGACCGCAAGCCCGCTCGCCATGGCTTCGAGCGTGACGTTGCCAAACGTCTCCGTCAGGCTCGGGAATAGGAACACATCCGCCGAGGCATAGTGCGCGGCGAGGTCTTCCGCGCACCGTCGGCCTGCGAACACGAAGTCCGGGTGGGCACGCCTGAGCTGGCGTTCGAGCGGGCCGTCGCCGACCAGCACAAAGCGCGCGCGGGGACGGCTCTCTCGCGCGGCGTGAAAGGCGTCCACCGCCAGGGGCAGGTTCTTCTCGCGGGCCAGGCGACCCACGTAGAGCACGACGGGGTCGTCCTCTGCGACGCCCCAGCTGCGCCGCAGCACAGCGCTGCGACGCGTCGGCGAGAAGAGCGCCACGTCCACGCCGCGCCCCAACAACACCAGGTTGTGAAACCCCTGCACTCGCAGCTCTTCGCGGACCTGCCGGGTGGGGACGAAAGTGCACGCGGCACGGTTGTGAAACTGCCTCAGATACCACGTCGCCGGGTGCCCCAGCCAGCTCAACCCGTAGTGACGAGCGTAACGATGAAAATGGGTGTGGAAGCTCGTGCTGACAGGTATGCCGCGCTGCCGCGCCGCACGCAGCGCCGAAGCGCCCAACGGTCCCTCTGTGGCGACGTGAACCAGGTCAGGGGGCACAAGCGCCCATGCGCGCAGGAACATGCCCGCGCAGGGAGCACCGAAGCGCAACGCCGGATAGTAAGGGATCGGCAGACCAGCAACGAGCCGGCGACTCAGGCGCGGGTCCTCGGCAACGGAAGCGTCGCCTGCCTGGCGTGGCCGCACCAGCGTGATGTGGTGGCCGCGC
>PMCG01000228.1:0-6457 GCA_003155335.1 Acidobacteriota bacterium | reverse complement strand
GCGCTTGGAACGCTCGGATGGTCCGTTCAGGCCGTGACGCGGGTGGGAACGTCGTGCGGCGTTCCTGTGACGTCGATGCGCACCGTGTTGGGTCGAGCGAGTCACAAGAAAGTCGCTGCCTCGTCATTCTGCCGCCGCGCGCGCGCCCTAACTTGCGTTCGACATGTGGCTGCGCCACTGCGACGTAGTGTGGGCATCGGGTCCGGAAGGCTGCGACACGCCCTGTGGGGGCGTCGGACGCATCCATCGCAGACGTGTGCCGCTTACCCGCTGCGCGCGTTGAGCCGAGCCGGAAGGTAATGACATGGGTTCCACAGTGGCGGTCGAAGACCCGACGCATGGGTCCAGCGCGCCGCAAGCTCCCCCGCGCACGATCGCGGACCTGATTGCCAACCGCCTGTCGGTGGACAGCGGCACGCCCATCGCTCGCGTCGTGAGACTGTTCGAGACGCACGCGGACGCCGACGCCATCGCGGTTCTGGAACCCGGCCGCATTCGCATCGTCGCCCGCTCGCGCTTCTTTCTGCAGCTCGGCCGGCGCTTCGGCTATTCACTCTACGAGAACAGGCCCATCGGCCTATTGGCAGAGGAGGGTTCCACCGTCGACGCCGAGGCTGACCCGCTCGAAGTCATCACGCTCGCTACGCAGCGCGAGCCAGGACGCGTCTATGACGACATCCTCGTCCTGCGAGACGGACGCTTCCTCGGCACGGTCTCGATGCGCTCGCTGCTGGTGCACCACAAACAGCTGCTGGCGACCAGCATGGCAGAGCTGGCACTGCTCGACGAGCGCAACCGGCGCCTGGAGGAGCTGAACCGCATCCAGTCCGAGTTCGTCGCCAACATGACGCACGAGCTACGCAGTCCGCTCAATACCATGCTCGGCATCGCCAGCCTGCTGCTCGGCGACGAGGCCCTACCCGAAGCGCATCGACGGCACCTCTTCCTCCTGGTGGCGCGTGGACAGGAGCTGCTCGGAGTGATCGGCAACATGCTGGACCTCGCGCGGCTCGAATCCGGCGCCATGACTTTCGCGCCCGAAGCGATCGACGTGTCTCAAGCGCTCGAAGAGCTCGTGCAGTCGGCCGAGCACCTGCTGCCTGGGAAGCTCGTGAGTCTCACGATCGCGTTTCGCGCCCTGCCGCGCACGTTCGTCACAGATCCGGTTTCCTTGCGCCGCATCGTGACGAACCTCCTGAGCAACGCGATCAAGTTCACCGACGCCGGCACCGTCACGCTCTCGGCCGAAGGGCAGGGCCACTGGCTCGTCTTGGGTGTCAGTGACACGGGCATCGGGATTCGCGACGAGGACCGATCGCGGCTCTTCAAGAAGTTCAGCCAGCTCGAGTCGACGAAGACCAAGAGGCACAAGGGCACAGGCCTCGGCCTGGCCATCGTCAAGGCCCTGGTCGANNCGGGGACGGGTGGCCGTGATCGACGACGATGCTGACACACTGACCACTGCCTCGCGCCTGCTCGAGCGTTCGGGCTTCGAGGTCGTGACCTTCTTCGGATGCTTCAACCGACTCGCGTTCGTCGCGGCCAAGCGGCCGGACCTGGTCCTGATGGACGTGAACATGCCATTGGTCCCCGGCGACGACTTGTGCCGGCTGATGAAGGACCACGAGACGCTCAGGGACATCCCCGTGGTCTTCTTCTCGTCCAATGACGAGCGCACGCTGCACGCGCTGGTCCGGGCCACCGGCGCTGCCGGCTACATCGCCAAGTCCGACATGACGCTGGACCTCGGGGCCAAGGTGGCGCGCTTCCTGGCGCCACGTCGCGCTGTGGCGCGAGGCCATGCCGAAGAACCGTGATGTCGAGCGCGGCCGCACGCGTCGAACGCCGGAACGATGACGGGTGGGCGCCCGTTGGCCATCAGCGCGTGAGCCCGGCTGAGGTCTCCGGCGCGATCGTCGCGCTCCTCGAACGGCGCTCACAGATGACCAGCGCGTTCCAGCCGATCTTCGCGCTGCGTGACGACAGTGTGCTCGGCTACGAGGCCCTGCTGCGTCTCCCGGAAGACTCCGGTTTTCGCGAGGCTGCCGAGGTCTTCGCAGCGGCCGTCGGAACGCACTGGCTCGTCGATCTCGAGGTGGCTGCGCTGGACACGCATCTCGCTGCGGCATGGCAGTTGCCACCGGCACGCCTGTTTCTGAACTTCTCTGCCCCTGCGTTCTTTGACAACCGCATGAAGGCCGCTGCCCTGACAGCGCGCGTGCGAGCAGCGGGGCTTGTCCCGGAGCGCGTGGTGCTCGAGCTGACGGAGCTGGTGCGGGTGCCGGACCCGGCGCGCTTCGTCGCCGCCGTTGAGCCGCTGCGCGAGGAAGGCTTCCGCCTCGCCGTGGACGATTTCGGCTCAGGCTTCACCAACCTGCGCATGCTGGTCGAGCTCGGTCCGGACTTCGTCAAGGTGGACCGCGCGCTCGTCGCCGGCGCCGGACGCCATCCCCGCAAGCGGGTCTTCTTGGAGTCGATCGGCGTGCTCGGACGCCGCATCAACTGCGCCGTCGTCGCGGAAGGCGTCGAGACCCCCGAGGACGTGGCCACGCTGCGCGCCTGCGGCATCCCGTATGCGCAGGGACATGCGCTGGTCCCGCCGTCGACCGTGGCGGCGCTCAGGGCGCTGCCGCCAGCCCGGGGCCTATCCACGCTGGCCGTCAGTTCCGAGGAGCCGATTGGGGCACTGACCATTCCGCAGGATGGCGTGGCGCCGACAACCCCTGTCGGGCTGGTGTTGCCGCTATTCGATCATCGGCCTGAGCCCGTGGCCATTCCCGTCCTCGACGGCACGCGCGTGGCAGGCCTGCTGACGGTCGGCCTGCTCTTCCTGCATCTCGGTCACCGCTATGGGCATGCCCTCTGGCACGATCGTCCCGTGGCGGAGTTCCTCATGATCGAAGGCGAGGGTCACGACTGCCTCCCGGCCCACGCGTCGCTAGAAGACGCCACCGAGGTCGTGCGCTCTCGGCCCTCGCGGCGTCGCTTCGATCCGATCGTCGTCCTCAACGATCGCGGCGACTACCACGGGCTGCTCCCCGTGGACCTGCTGCTCGGCGAGATGACGAGACTCAAGGTCGACTACGCGCTTCAGGCCAACCCGCTGACGGGCTTGCCCGGCAGCGTGGCGCTCACGCGTGCGGCCGAGATGCGCCTCGCCGCTGGGCTGCACTTCACATTGGGCTGGGCCGACATCGACCACTTCAAGCCGTTCAACGACCGATACGGCTTCAGCCGTGGCGACGAGGTGCTGCTGCTCCTGGCAGAGATCCTGCGCCGTCACCTCGGCGCGCGGCCCGATGACTTCTTGGCGCACCCCGGCGGCGACGACTTCGCGTTCCTGGTCTTGCCGGACGACGCTGAGCGGCGCGCGTGGGANNTCCCTGTCCATCGGGCTCGTGGCCTGGCGCGGTGAGACACGCGTCGATCTGCGCGCGCTCTTCGAGGTGGCGGCCGAGGTCAAGGCCGTGGCCAAGGCACAGCCTGGCCCGGCTGCGGTGACCAATGCGCGCGCGCTGGCAACGCTGGCGCGGACGCGCGACGGCTGAGACGCACCGCGCCGCATGCGTGTCCGTTCAGTCTGCGGTCCCCCAGAACAGGTAGTAGGTCCACAGCGGCGCGCGGCGTACGCTGACGCCGTGCTGTGGGAAGAGGTCCATGAGCCGCCGCAGCCGTGCATCACCCAGGGCCACGTGGTTGGCGGAGAGCCAACGGCCAACCATGGCATTCGCGGCCTCCAGGAAGTCGACCACGGCGATCGAGCCGCCCCGACGTAGATCGCTGCGCGCCGAGGCGAGGACCGCCTCGAACGGAGGCATCATGCTGAGCGAGTACGAGAAGACGATGGCATCGGCAGCTCCGCGGTAGGCGTCGTGTGAGCCGTACGGCCGCTCGTCAAAGGTGATCTGTCGTCCGGCGTCGCGCAGGCGCACGGCGCGCTGACGCGCCCTCGCGAGCATCGCGCGCGCACACTCGACACCTACGACGTGGGCGCCGCGTCGAGCCAAACGCGGCAACGCCCAGCCAGTTCCACAACCGATGTCGAGGACGCGGTCGCCGACACGGATCTCCAAGCCATCCAGCAACGGGACGCGGCCAAAGAGAATGAGTGGGCGTGTCCAATCGTAGATCAGAGAGTGCCACGCGTAGAAGCGCTCCAACCTGGCGACACCGAACGGGTCGCCGGACGCCTGCTGGCTAGTGCGCCATGTGGGCGAGATGGAAAGAGCCATAGGTTCCCACGCGATCGAGCCGGTGCAGGGCCGCCGCTCGTGCGAAATCGAAGCGCAAGGCGCGATGGACTGTCTCGGGAAGGAACGTGGCATCGGTGGCACCGCTACGGAAGATGATGCGCGCTCCAATCGCCGCCCGGGCTCTGATCTGGCGCCACTCCGCCTCGAGCTGCTCGTGGCGACGCGCCAACCAGTCCATGTGATCGAGCAATACGAAGGCACTGAAGGGCTCCTGCTCGCGCGCAAGCTCGTCCGCCACGGTGGCGGTTCGCACCGCCACATTGTCGATCAGGCCGGCCTTGAGCTTCTCGAAGCTCTCGCGCCTCAGATACTCGGGACACGCGTCGCGAGTGTAACGGCCCGTCAGGTATGCAAGCCAGAAGTAGTTGTCCCGCAACAGAGCTACGGAGAACACGCGCTCGAAGCAGGCATCAAGGAAACCAGCGAAGCCTCCATCATGCGACTCGACCAGATGGCGCTGCGCCTTGGGCACGCCCAAAAAGGAGAGCACGCCGGTGGTGCGTGCCAGGCGCAAGAACAAGGGTTGGAACAAGGCGGGCCGCAGGCCGTTTCGATACAGCTCGATCTGCTCGGCGATGGTCGTCGCTGCGAGGATGCGGTCGACGATGTTGCGTGCGCCGCTGCGCTCGAGATAACGGCGAACGCCCAGCGCNNCGCGCGAGAGCCGGCAGAGCCGGACGGAGCTCTTGGTAGATGTCGCCGGCGCGCTCTGAGCCTCCGTCGCCGAACAGGGCGAAGAACTCCTCGAATGCAAGGTGGCGAATGCCCGCCAGCTTGAGCTCAAGCAGGTGGTTCTGGCGCGGGTTGGCATCGACCGCAACGATGCGCGCACCCGAGAGTGTGTAGTCGAGGGCGTTGCAGCCAGCGCTGGTAATGACGAGAACGCGGTCCAGTGGTCCGAGCCCGAGAGCCGCGCGGTCGACCGCCGGATCCTCCCAGCATTGGTTGTAGACAAGGTTGTGGCGGTAGACCAGGTCGAAGAGGCGGCCGGGCGCGATCGGTCTTCGCAGGGGAAACACGAGGGGTGTTGCTCAGTTCAAGAGGACCCAGTAGACGCCGCTTCCGATCACCATGCCGATCAGCGCCCCAGCTACGACGTCGCTCAAGAAGTGCAGCCCCATGACGACGCGCGAGGTCGCGATGCTGCCGGCCGCGAGGATCAGCGAAGGCGCCAGGAAGGGGAACTGCAGACCCAGCAGCGTGGCCACGGTGAACGCGTTGAGTGAGTGTCCCGAGGGGAACGAGAACTCGTCGAAGGCAAACATGTCGGGCGGCGCCACGCCGAAGGTTGTCTGTGGCCTCAACTCGCAAGGTCGCGGCCGGCGCAGGCGCGGCTTGACCAGGACGATCGTCGCGTTGGCGAGCGCAGCAGCCAGGGCCGCTGCCAGGAGCACGCGCCGATGCGGTTCGCCCGCGAGCAGGAGGCCGAGGCCAGCGCTGGCCCACAGCCAGCCGTCGCCCAGGCGCGTGGCGGCGATCATCCAGATGCGGAACCAGCCCGGCGGCAGCCAGCTGCGCAGGCGCAGCGCGACGCGCAGGTCGGAGTCGGTCACATACGTCAACATGGTGTGCATGTGTCACCCCACTGCGCCAGCAGGAGCGCTGGCGCCGATGGCAGCGCCGGCACGCGGTCGCCACGGGCGAAAGATGCCGCCCGATGCGGCGCGCAACCGCGCGAAGTGCGTCGCGGCAAAGAGGCGATCGCGACCGTATTGGACAGCCGTGATCAAAGGAATGAGCGGGAGGCCGGGGCCTATTGCCAAGAGCGCCGCAAGACGCAGTGCCGCCAATGTGCTGCGGTGCGTCTGTCGCAAGTTCGCGGCATAGGCCAGACCGAAGACGCGCATGACATCAGCGGTGAGCCGAGCATAAGAACCGCACCGCCCGCAGGGGATGGCAGAGCCCTGGCGCAGCCCGTCGAGGAACTCGGCCCTTGAGCGGGCGCCAGGCACCTGCGTGTAGGCGCGCCCAATCGAAGCCAGAGTGTGGGCGTCGCTTCCTGCAATACCGGACAACCCGGCCTCCTCGGCAGCCCACGCGGCGTAGTGGTTCGCTTCGTGCGGCATCATGCCGTTGAGCGTCTCGACCAGGACGCCGCGGCGCAAGGCCGACTGGAAGTCGGTCGTCAGCCGTGCTCCTGTCGAGGAAGAGAACGGATGATTCACGCAGACCGGGATGTGCTGCTCGGCACAGTAGGCGAAGAA
>PMCG01000198.1 GCA_003155335.1 Acidobacteriota bacterium | reverse complement strand
CCGCACGCCGGTGGGCGCCGCGCATCCGCATCTCGGCCGACGCCACTGCCAGATTGTGAGTCCAGTGCCGCCTCAGCCAGTGCTCCAACGCCTCCGGCGTCAGGACACCGTGCTCGACAAAGTACCGTCCGATGGGCCGATCCAGGCGATGCTGATGTCCGAGTATCGTGAGCAATCGCACGTGATCGAGCCGCCCGAGCCGAAGCGCGGCCTCGCCGAAGCGCTCCTCAATCCTCTTGTGCCGAAGGATGTGCGTGACGTCGTCCGCGGAGAGCAGGCCGCTGTCTTTCGCGATCTCACCGACGCAAGGTCGCGTGCGGTGCTGCCAGCGCATCGCGCGGAAGAGCGTGTTCCAGTCGATGACACGCGCGTAGTAGAGGTACTGCGCGAAGCGAAGTCGACGCCTTGGGATCTTCCCCGACGGATGAAACCCCGGCCGCGTGTCGCTGCCGGGCTGATTCGCCGGCGGCACGGCGCGCGGCGGGGCGGCAGGGGTCAAGACGTCCGCCGTCGCCTTCTGGGCCTCGATCAAGGCAAGCAAGTAGTCGTAGGCGTGCTTCAACTCGCAGAAACGGTCGGTCAGGGCCTGTTCCGACAGGCCCATGATCAGCGCCTTGTCAGGGTGCAGCCGGTGCGCCTGCCTGCGAAACGCGGTCTTGAGCGTCTGGCGGTCGAGACAAGAGGTGGCCAGGCGCAGGGGATCCACGCCAAGGACCACACCCAAGGCCCTCTGGACGCGCCCTTCGGCCGCGAGCCTCATCCTGGATCTCTGCCGCCTCGCGTGGATTGTATACGAAGGGTTGGGGTGGTACCAAGGACAAACCACTATTTGTTGGAGTGACCCCCCGGCCCAGTGTGGCCGATCCGGGACACTCTCGGCCAGGAACGGCTCGCCGAGGCTGATTCAGCCGTCAGTCGCTGGCTCGGTCTCGACGTCGATCGACTCGAGGAGCAGGTCNNCGTGAACATGGCCGCAGTCGCGGCAGGTGAGCGCTGCGGCAATGCGGCTGAAGCGGATCGTGGCACCTTCGCAGGCCGTGCCGCGGGCGACATGCCCCCAGCAGAACTCGACGGCGTCTTCACTGAAGGTCGATAGTTCTCCGATCGCGACGCTGAGAGCAATCACGCGGGCCGCGTCTGCCCGCTTCAAGGCGAGATGCAGGAGCTGCTGCGTGACGGCCAGCTCATGCATGAGGGATTCGCTCTGGACTGAGCGCCGTTCCTTCCGGCAAGTCTGCGAGCGACCAGGTGCGGATCAACTCCCGCACGGCGCGCACGGCTTGGGGCAGCGCGCGCCGCACCGGCGCGGACAGGCTCTCCCCGACGGCGAAGGACTCACCTGTCACAGTGACGAGGGCGGCTCGCGGGCAAGTGCCGTAGAGTCGCTGAGCGAGTGCCAGGACGGTCTGGGGGCTGATGTGATGGGTCAGTGCGCCTTGGGTGTCGGCTGGCGCCAGCTCGTGCGTCGACACGCGCCCGGGGACAGGGCCCTGCGCTGCGTCCACGAAGATCACGCCAGTGGCCTGGCTCACGACGACAGCGACCTCGGGTGTCAGCTGGTGCAGCGTCAACACCACTGCCCCGTCCGCCGAACGCTCGACATCCTGCGCGACGCGCCAGGCGACGCGATCGTCGCCNNCAGGACAGGCACGGATCGTAGGCGCGAATCCCGGCTTCCACACGGTTGAGCATGCCTTCGCTCAGCCGCTCGCCCTTCACGTAGTGGCGCGCGATCTGCGCCACGGTCCGGTTCATGGCCAGGTTGTTCTGTCCCGTGGCGATGATCATGTTGACCCAAGTGATCAGGCCGCCCTCGCGCACCTTGTAGTGGTGGAAGAGCGTCCCGCGCGGAGCCTCGGCGACGCCCACGCCCTCGAAGCGATTGCGGCGCGCCAGCGCGCGCACCTCGGTGGTGAGGATCTTGGGATCGTCGAGCATCTGCTGCACGCGTTCCAGGGCGAAGAGGATCTCGATCAAGCGTGCGTAGTGGAAGTGGAACGAGGACAGCACCGCGCCCCGGCCGAACTGCCGGAACTCGGCCAGCTCCTGATCGGCGAGCGGTGTGCCGCACTGAGAGGCCACGTTGAGCCGCGCCAGAGGACCGACGCGGTAGATGCCCGCAGGATACCCTTGCGGCTTGTAGTAGGGGAACTTGAGATACGACCACGGTTCCACGGCTTCGCCGATGTACGCCTCGTACTTGGCCGGGTCGAGCTGGTCGGCGACGATCTTGCCGGCCGCGTCGACGATACGGATCTTGCCGTCGTAGTGCTCGAGCCCGCCGTCCTCTGTGACGAGGCCCATAAACAGCGACGGGAAGTTGCCGAAGACGCGCTGCTCGTCCTGGTGCGCGTCGAGGCTCTGCTTGAACCAGACCAGCGTGCGCTGGATCGTCTCGAGCGCCTCCGGCAGCCCCTTCAACATGCGCTCGCGTCCTTCGGCCGAGAGCGGTCGCGTGACCCCGCCAGGCACGGCCCAGGAAGGATGGATGCGCTTGGCCCCGAGGATCTCGATGATCTCCTGGCCGAACTGCCGCAGTCGAATGCCCTGCCGCGCGATCTCCGGATGCGCAGCGGCGAGCCCGAGGATATTGCGCTTGGCCGGGTCAGAATCGTAGCCGAGCAGGAAATCCGGCGACGAAAGATGGAAGAAGGACAACGCGTGCGACTGGATGATCTGCCCGTGGTGCATCAGGCGGCGCAGGCTCTTGGCACCTTCGGGGATCTCCACGGCCAAGAGGGCGTCACCGGCCTTGGCCGAGGCTAAGAGGTGGCTCACCGGACAGATGCCGCAGACGCGCGCCGTGATGGCCGGCATCTCGCGGAACGAGCGGCCTTCGCAGAACTTCTCGAAACCGCGGAACTCGACGACGTGGAAGCGTGCGTCGGCCACTTGCCCGCTGTCGTCCAGTTGAAGCGAGATCTTGGCGTGGCCCTCGATGCGCGTGACCGGTTCGATGACAATGCGGCGACTCATCGCTGGTGCCTCACCCGTAGATCAGCCGGCCTGTCAGGTCCGGCTGGCGCCCGGCGAGCAGCTCGCAGAGCGCGAAGTAGATGATGTCGGCCGAGGGCGGACACCCCGGCAGAAAGACGTCGACCGGTACGACCTCGTGCACAGGACGCACGCGATCGAGCAACTGCGGCACGATGCCGGGCTCGACCGGCAACTGCGGCTTGAGCGTCACGTTCTCGATGTAGGCGCGTTGCAGCACCGAATCGGCGTTGCCCAGGACGTTGCGCATGGCGGTGACGTTGCCGTTGACCGCACAGTCGCCGAAGGACACGAGGATCTTCGTGCGCGCGCGGATGACTTGGATCTGGTGCAGGTGTTCCTCGTTGCAGACGGCGCCCTCGACCAGACAGACGTCGACGTTCTCGGGGAACTCCTTGATGTCCACCACGGGACTGAAGACCAGGTCGAGCTTCGCCGCCAGCTCGATCAGGCGCTCGTCCAGGTCCAGAAACGACATGTGGCAGCCGGAGCAGCCGCCCATCCATGCTGTGGCCACGCGTGCTTTCGCTGTCATCGACTTTGGCTCTCCCTACTTGATCCAGAGCTTCTGCTCGCGCGCCGTGCGAATGTAGGTCAGGAAGCGCGGGTTCTTGGCGATGTCCGTCGCCAGCTTGCCCTTCTCGAAGAGCGTGCCGGTCGGACAGACCTGCACGCACTTACCGCAGCTCGTGCACGTCTCTGAGTTGCCCCAGGGCTGGTTGAGATCCGTGATCACACGCGACCCTGCACCACGCCCGGCAATGTCCCAGGTGTGGGCGCCCTCGATTTCGTCGCAGACGCGCACGCAGCGNNGTGCAGAGCACGCAACGGTTGTGGTCCAGCAGAAAGCGGTCGTGGGTCGCGTCCACGGGCAGGTTGGGCGACTTGTGGACGAAGCGCACGTGGTCCATGCCGACCGCATAGCCGAGCTGCTGCAGATCGCAGTGGCCATTGCTGACGCAGACCGAGCAGACGTGATTGCGCTCGGCGAACAGCAGCTCGACGATCATGCGCCGATAGCTCAGCAGCCGCGGTGTGTCGGTGCGCACCACCATGCCTTCTTCGACACGCGTCGTGCAGGCGGGCATGAGCTTGCGCTGACCCTCGACCTCCAGCAGACACAGCCGGCAGGCGCCGGCTTCTGTCAGGCCATCGAGATAGCAGAGCGTTGGCAGCGGGATGTCGTTCTCGCGCACTACGTCGAGCAGTGTCTGATCTTCGGTGGCGCTCACGGGCTTGCCGTTGATCGTCAGCGTCTTGACGGTCATCGCTCGCTTCTCCTAGTGGGCCGCAGCCGCGCCGCCCATGCGGCAGACGCCGGCGGGACAACGTCGTTCGACGATGTGCGCGGTGTACTCGTCACGGAAGTAGCGCAGGGTGCTGACCACAGGATTCGGCGCAGTCTGGCCGAGCCCGCACAGGCTCGTGTCGCGCAGCAGTGTGGCCAACTCCTCGAGCATGGCCAGGTCGCCGAGCGTGGCTTCGCCGCTTGTGATCTTGGCCAGCAGGTCGTACATCTGCACTGTGCCGGTCCGGCAGGGCACGCACTTCCCGCAGGATTCGTCGCGACAAAAATCCATAAAGAACTTGGCGACGTCCACCATGCAGGAAGTCTCGTCCATGACGATCAGCCCGCCCGATCCCATGATGGAGCCCACGCCGGCCAGCGACTCGTAGTCCACGGGCAGGTCGAGATGCTCGGCAGGGATGCAACCCCCCGAGGGTCCGCCAGTCTGAGCTGCCTTGAACTTGTGCCCCCCGGGAATGCCGCCCCCGATCTCGAAGATGATCTGGCGCAGCGGAATCCCCATTGGCACTTCGATCAGGCCGGTGTTGACGATCTTGCCTGCCAGCGCAAAGACCTTGGTGCCCTTGCTCTTGGGCGTGCCGATCGATGCGTACCAGGCCCCACCGCGCAAGACAATGGGTGCGACGTTCGCGTAGGTTTCGACATTGTTGATCAGTGTTGGTTGTCCCCACAGCCCGCGTTCCGCCGGATACGGCGGCCGCGGACGGGGTGCGCCGCGTTTGCCCTCGATCGAGGCGATCAGGGCGGTCTCTTCTCCACAGACGAAGGCCCCGGCGCCGATGCGCAGGTCGACGCGGAAATTGAAGCCTGATTCCAGAATGCGGTTGCCGAGCAGCTGTTGTCGCTCCGCCTGGCGGATGGCGGTGCGCAGGCGCTGGATGGCGAGCGGATACTCGCCGCGGACGTAGACGTAGCCTTGCTCGGCACCGATGGCATAGGCCGCGATGGCCATGCCCTCGAGCACGCGGTGTGGGTCGCCTTCGAGCACGCTGCGGTCNNGTCGACCATTTCAACCCGGTTGGGTAGCCGCCGCCGCCACGCCCGCGCAGGCCACTGGCCGTGATCTCTTGGATGACATTGGCGGGCGTCATCTCGGTGATGGCCTTGAGCAGCGCCTCGTATCCGCCCGCCGCGATGTACGACTCGATCCGCTCCGGATCCACCCGGCCGGAGTTCTCCAGCACGATCGGCGTTTGTGTCGCAAAGAAGGGCTGATCGATCGCGCAGAGGTGGTCCTTGAGCGGCTTGCCCTTCTTCAAGTGCTCGATGGTCACGCGCGTCGCCGTGTCCGCATCGACCTTGGCGTAGAGGTGCGATTGGATGCCACTCTCAAGCTTCGAGTCGATCCGCACGAGAGGCCCGGCGTGGCAGAGCCCGAGGCAGCCCGAACCGACCACCTCGACCGACTCTCCCAGGCCCGCTTCTGTGGCGGCCTTCTTGAAGGCATCCTTCACAGCCGCAGCGCCGGTCGAGAGACAGCCCGCGGCGGTGCAGACGCAGACGCGGTGCTTCGTCTCAGCCTGAGCGGCCGCTTCCTTCTCTGCTACGGCACGCAACTCATCGCTATTCATGCGTCCATCCCTTGAGGCGCTTGACGGCGCGTTCGCAGCTTGCATGACCTTCGACGTTGCCGTCGAAGACCACGGCCGGGGCCAACCCACAGGAGCCCACACAGCGCGCGGTCATCAAGGAGATCTTGTTGTCGTTCGTGGTCTCACCCACCTTGATGCCAAACTCCTTCTCGATCGCACCAACGAGGTCGCCGGCGCCCTTAACATAGCAGGCCGTTCCCATGCACACCACGCAGGTGTGCTCACCTTTCGGCTTGAGCGAGAAGAAATTGTAGAAGGTCGCCACGCCGTAGACGCGCGAGAGGGGCACCTTGAGCGAGCGGCCGACGTAGATGAGGAGATTGTCCTCCAGATAGCCGAACAGCTCTTGGGCGTTGTGCAAGACCTCCAGCAGCGAGTCAGGCTGGGCTTGATGCCGCTTGATCGTCGCATCCAGCATCTTGTAGCGCTTGTCACCGGTCGGGTGCGGCGGTACGACAGCTCGGGCAATGGCCATCCGTTCTCCTTGAGAGGGCGCGTCCGAGGCGACTACAGATCTGCCTCGGGGGGACCTCCCCATCACTACGTAGGCAACGCACATGCCAGGGCAGCGAGGCTGCAAGTGGCTCATAGAGCCAGTGTCGGCGAGCCGGGCGCGAAGAATCTGCGGGAATGGTGCCCGTTTCCGAAAGCTCTTCACGCGCAGCCAGTTGAAGGGAGTCGCGGACGAAAGACCCAGCGCGTGGACGCGAGCTCCGGCAACAGCGAGCGGAGATGGCGCACGAGTGTGGCCAAATTCCTGCGGACAGCGTCACTCAGCGCGCATCCAACGCTCGCGTGTTCGACCGTCAGTCCGACCACGCGCACGACACGGGGCAGAACCCCGAGCGCTTCCGCCAGCGCCAGTTGGTCCGCAAGTCCGAGCCCGTGCGTGCTCGACTTTCGTACGTCGGACCCGAGCACCGAGATCGAGTAGCTCGACCTCGGGGTGCAGTCCTTCCGCAAGCAGGGCACGCGCCACGAGCGGTCCCAACGCATCATCGCCCGCGGAGCAGTTCCCGCAGCAGGCGATCAGCAATGGGGGCGGAGCGCTCATCCCCGGCACGTCGCTAGTCTAGCCGGAGACTCTCGCCTCACGCGTGCACTGCGCCCAGCGCCGCTCAGTCCGGTCTCTGGTGGGCCGGCGTGCGGCCACCGTCCCAGACCGCGTGCGACGTCTTCGGCGCACCTGCTATCATCTCGCTACGGAACGAACAGCGGCGGACGACGCGTTGCACGACGAGCAGGGGATGGCGTTGGTCCTGGCGCTTTTGGCCTTGCTCGTCCTCACGGCTCTCGGGCT
>PMCG01000059.1:1341-5423 GCA_003155335.1 Acidobacteriota bacterium | reverse complement strand
TTGATCCAGACGTCGCTGTTCATGTAGACGCCGTCGAGCTCGACGACAACATCCTTGCCGGCGGTGGATGGAAGCGTGAAGCTCTTCCGATACCAGCCAACGCCGTGCGAGAAATAGCCGCCGTTGCCTTCGCCGTCGGGGGGCGGGTTGAACGGAGCTTCGACGCTCCAGTCGTGCGGCACATCCAGGATGCGCCAGCTCGCGTCGTCAAAGCCGGGCTGCTTGGCCGCTGGATCATCCCCAAGGTGAAAGCGCCAGCCTGTGTCGAAAGGGATGATCTCGCGCGCGCTCGCCAACGGCCCGGCGGATGACGAAACTGAGGCAAAGCCGAGTAGAACAGACAGGCTGAGCGCGCACGGGAATGCCGAGAACCGGGAGCTGCTGCACACCATGAGGGCGCCTCCTTTGGCAGAGAGCGACGCGAGTCGGCCGTCTATGGTAGCTCGATCCCGAGATCAGGTCTGTCGATACGGCGGAAGCCTGCCACAGCAACCTCGACCGGAGGAGGTGGCTCTCCGGCTCTCCTTCCGGACCTGATACGGCAGCCCGGCTCGACACGAGATCTACAAGCACTTCGACCGGCTGCAGACCGAGTATCGGTCCTAGCTACCGACGTGCGCCAGGTGACGCGCCGCAGCGACGATCGCGTCCGCGCTGCGATCGATGTCGGCGGTCGTCGTCGACCAGTTGGAAATGGAAATGCGGATAGCCGTCTCTCCGCGCCAGGTCGTGGTCCCGAGCCAACACGTCCCCTCGGCCCGCACGCGCTCAGCCACAGCAGCGGTCAACGCGTCGGCATCGACATCCCGCCCGCCCGTGAAGCGCACCAGCACCTGATTGAGGCAGACCTCGTTGAGGATGCGAACACCCGGCTCGGCCGCCAGCCGCTCAGCCATGCGTCGCGCGTGAGCGCAGCAGCCCTCAACCAAGGCGGCCACGCCCTGCCGGCCCAGCGCGCGCAGCGCCGCGTAGATCGCGAANNGCGGGGTGGGCCACGATGGCGATGCCCGAGTCGTGGGGAACGTTCAGCCACTTGTGCGCATCGACGGCCCACGAATCGGCGCGCTCGTAGCCGGCGATCTGCCCGCGCAGCGCGGCACTCGCCGCTGCCCACAGGCCGAACGCGCCATCGACGTGTAGCCACGCGCCTCGCCGGCGCACGTGATCGGCCACATCGGAGAGCGCGTCGGACGCCCCGGTGTTGACGTTGCCTGCCTGGGCGCAAACGATCGTCGACGGGCCGCACTCATCGAGCGTTCGAGCGAGCGCGGAGACGAGCATGCGTCCCTCGCTGTCCGCGGCGACCGTACGCACGCGTCCCGCGCCGAGACCCAACATGCGCAACGCGCCGAGAATAGTGCCGTGGGCCGCCTCGCCCACCACGACGTGCACGGGCGGCGCACCGATGAGCCCCTCCTGCTCCACGTCCCACCCGACGCGCCGCAGGACCTCGTGGCGTGCCGCCGCCAGACCCACGAAGGTCGCCATCTGCGCGCCCGTTACCAGGCCAAAGCTCGCGGAGCGAGGGAGGCCGAACAGCTCGATCAGCCAGCGCCCCACCACGTCCTCGATCACCGCTGCTGCTGGCGAGAGCGCAAAGGCCTGCGCGTTCTGATCCCAGCNNCCGTCGCCTCCTCGCCCTGCTCGGGCAGCGCGATATCCAACTGCGCGCGCAGCTCATCGAGTGTGGCTGACTCTCGGACTGGACGTGTCGAAAGCGACTCCAAGTACTCTGCGGAAATGCCGAACGCGTGCGCCAACAGGTCGCGTGTCATCCCGAGAGACTAGCGCAACATCGACTCCAGCCGTCAGCCGCCTTGTTCGCCCCGCTCAGCGGCCGGTACAGAGCCCTGACCACAAAGATGAACGCGACCGAGGTCATCAGCTCACAGATGATGCTGATGTGGGCCGCGTTCAGTCCACGACCGTGACGGTGGCCTCGAGCAGATCGGCCGGGCGGGACGACGGCCCCACGTACACCCGGTGCGGCACGCGCTCGACGAGCCATGCCTGCTGGTGGGGATCGTAGTACGCCAGGTCCCTGGCCCTGAGAGTGAACGACAGCCGCTTCGTTTCTCCGGGCGCCAGCGCGACCTTGTCAAAGCCTCGTAGGAGCTTGACCGGGCGGTCCAGCTTGGAGGCCGGAAAGCCCGCGTAGAGCTGGACGATCTCCTCGCCGGGCCGCGCGCCGGCGTTCGTCACGTCGACCGACACCTTGACCGCGCCATCGCCCTTCATCGTCTTTGAGTCCAGCGACAGGTTCGCGTAGGTGTAGGCCGTGTAGCTCAGGCCATGGCCAAAGGGGTAACGCGGCACCCAACCGTTCTTCTCGACGAGCGTGTAGCCATGGTAGTAGCCGTAAGTCACAGTCGGCGACCGGTCGTCAAAGGCAGGGAGCTGCGAGGCATCCTTGGGCACAGTGAAGGGCAGCTTTCCACTCGGGTTCACGTCGCCCAGGAGCACGCGCGCCAGAGCCTCTCCGCCCCGCTCGCCCGGGTAGAAAGCCATCAGGATCGCGCCCACCTTCTCNNGTTCGCGGCGGCCGCGGCTTGTATCAAGCTCCGATCGGCCGGCTTGAGCCCCAGGAACTTGCGGTCGCCACCCCAGTCCTGGCGGGGCACTCCGGTGTAGGGGTTGTACTCGCCCTCGTCGAGATAGTTGAATCCCGCGATGACGACCACCGCATCGGTCGCCTGGGCAGCGAGGCGCGCCTTCGCGATGTCGCTCCCGGGCTCGTAGACGACTCGTGCCGCGCCAGCCAGAGCAGCCCTCAGTCCGGCCAGCGGTGTCACGTGGGACGGCGGGCGCACGACGCTGCTGCCGTGATCGCCCAGCAGGTCTGCGTCGGCCAGCGCGCCAAGAACCGCGAGAGACCGGATCGCGCGGCGCGCCAGCGGCAGCACGCCGTCGTTCTTGAGGAGCACCATGCCCTTCTCGGCCGCCTCACGCGCAAGCGCGACATGTGCAGGCGCATGGCTGAGCGCGGGGCCGTAGGTCATGGCGTCCGGACGCGTGGCGTAGTCGATTCTGCGCCGCAGAATGCGGAGCACTGCCTCGTCGATCCGCTCGCGCTTGACCTGGCCTTGCTCGATCGCGGCCATGAGCCTCCGGCCGAAGACGGCCACCTCCGGCATCTCGATGTCGAGCCCGGCGTTTGCCGCCTTGGGTCCGTCGACGACCCCATAGAACCAGTCCGAGATCACGATGCCGCGGAAGCCCCACTCGCCCTTGAGGATCTCGCGCAGCAGGTGACGGCTTTCGGCCGCGTAGTCGCCGTTCACCTGGTTGTACGAGCTCATCACGGTGGCCACGCCCGCGTCGACCGCTCGCTGGAAGTGGGGCAGGTAGACTTCGCGCAGGGTGCGCTCGTCGGCCCTGACGTCGACCGCGTGACGCGTCTCTTCGATCGAATAGAGCGCATAGTGTTTGACGCAGGCCATGACGTTGTGCCGCTGCACACCCTGGATGGCGGGGATCGCCATCTCGCCGAGCAGGTACGGGTCTTCGCCGTAGCTCTCCTGCGAGCGTCCCCAGAGAGGATGGCGCGCGACGTTGATACAGGGTCCCAGCCACAAGTTGGCGTTCTGCGCGCGCATCTCCTTGCCGATAGCGTCGCCGATGCGCCGCTCGAGATCGCGGTCCCAGGCCGCGGCGCGCGCCATCGCCACCGGGAAGCAGGTCGTCGGCCGTCCCACGCCAACTCCCCGCGGGCCGTCTGCCGCGCGCAGCGGTGGCACGCCGATCGAGCGATCCGTGCCGGACGGCCACGGGGCGATCGGCGTTCCGATGAGCCACGGAAGGGCGAACGAGAGGTAGCTGTCGCCCGACATCTGCAGCACCTTCTCCTCGAGCGTCATCTCGGCCATGAGCCGGCNNGCAGCTCTGCGAGTGAAGACGCTGTCGAACGGGCGCTTCGGGTAGCGCCACCAGAGCGTGGGCCCGCCGAGCGCAGAGGTGACGAGCACCGTCACGCTCGCGATCTTCAAGATCTTCTTGATCCGTGGCATGCGTTTCTCCGACGCGTACGCTTCGCGACTCGGACGCTGCGCACGAGTCTACAGAATCTGGGGGGCCAAGTGCCC
>PMCG01000059.1:0-1304 GCA_003155335.1 Acidobacteriota bacterium | reverse complement strand
AATTTGGCTCCGGAGCGCTTCCAGCGCGCCAGCCACACTGCTCCCAGAAGTTCGTGGCGCCGGGCCGTGCCGCGTTCCAGCGCTTCATGCGTGAACGCGATCGTGCTCTCAGGCTTGTCGTCGGTCGAGCACCCCTTGGCCACGTAGAAGCCCGCGCCCAGTAGCGCCACACGTCCGGCAGTCGAGGCCGTGTAGGTGAAGAGCTCCACTCCCTTGTCGCCGCACGCCGCGAATAGAAGGCGGAACGACGAGAGCTTCCAGGCGTCCGCGTGCGTCTCGGCCGAGAACAGGTCGTAGAAGATGAGGTCCGGTCGCGGCGTCGCCTGCGACAGCGTCGCGAAGAAGTCACCTTGCACCAGGTGCCAGCCGAGACCGGGATGCGCGCTGGACTGCCAAGCACCGCTGCTGAGCAGGCTCGCAGGCGCGGCATGACGCAGGTAGGGGAACAGATGGTCGTTTCGGAAAGCGAGGCGCAGCGCGTCGAGATCGTTCTCGAAGCTCACGATGTGCAAGCCGCGCACGGGATGCGCCGCTGCTTGCGCCTCATAGCAGCGAATGGCTGCCATCGCATTCGCTGCTGCGCCCAGACCCACGTCCCAGATCACCAGCGTCTCAGCAGTCGCAGCCTCCTCTGACGCGGCCAGCCGGAGGCGCTCGGCAACCTGCGCTTGCTCGACGTAGAGGTGCAGCGCCTCGTCCATCGGCGGCGTGCACGCGTGCATGATCTCGCGCGAAGCGATGTGTCGGATGCTCGCGAATCCCTCGGCCGCCACGTGCACCTCGTACTGGCCGAGCGCGAGCGGTCGCGCCCTTCGCACCCGCGGCGGCCTGGTGGGATTGTCGACGTCGCTCTCCTGGAAGAGCGCGCGCTTCTCCCTGTAGAAAGAGAGGAACGCGTCGGCCAGGATCGCCTGCCGGATCTCGCGCATGAGCCGGTGATAGAAGTGCAGATTGTGTTGGCCCAGGAGCTGCCAACCCAGGGTCTCCTGGATCTTTGTCAGATGGTGCAGGTAGCTGCGCGAGTAGAGCCGGCAGGTCGTGCAGTCGCAGGCAGGATCGAGCGACGCGTCCGCGAGCTCGTGCACGCCCCGGCGAAGCTGGAGAAAGCCCCGCGAAGTGAAGGCGCCGCCGCGCTTCGCGACAAGGGTGGGGATGCTGCAATCGAACAGGTCCAGGCCGCGGTGCACTGCCTCCAGCAGGTCCAGCGGCGTGCCCACGCCCATCAGGTAGCGCGGTTTGTCGCGCGGCATCCTCTCCGCGGTCAGCTCGCACATGTCCTGACGTTCGCTCGTGCCCTCTCCCAC
>PMCG01000019.1:14585-21535 GCA_003155335.1 Acidobacteriota bacterium | reverse complement strand
GCTTCCTGGCCATTCATCCGGGCAGCGGCTCTCCTTCCAAGAACTGGCCCATCGCCAGATTCGCCGCCCTTGTTCATGAGGTGGCTCAGGGGGCCGCGTGGCTACTCGTCGAGGGCCCGGCAGAAGCCGGAACGCTGGACGCATTGCGCAAGCTTCCAGGGGCACGGATGGCGAGCCGCTTGCCGCCGCGAGTCTTGGGCACTGTGCTGTCCGCTGCTGGCGCCTATGTCGGAAACGACTCGGGCGTCACCCACCTCGCCGCCAGCTGGGGTGCGCCAACAGTCGCGCTGTTTGGGCCGACCAACCCGGTGCACTGGGCGCCCGTGGGACCGCGCGTGAGGGTCCTCGCGGCACCCAGCGGGGCTCTGTCGGCGATCACGGTGGGCGAGGTCGTTCGAGTGGTGAGTCACTTCCGGCGCGGAGACGCCATGCGCGTGGCACATCCCTGACTAGGTGGTCGTAGCTCGCACTTCCATGTGGCTGATCAGACGGTACACGCTCACGGCCACCGGTCGCCCCCGAAGCCGCGCCGGCTCGAACCGCTCGCCCCGCAACACGTCGGCAACTGCGCGAGCCCGCTCGGGCGCGCCATTCAGGAGCTTCACGTCTGCAACGCTCCCATCGCGCCCGATCACTGTCTCGAAGAACAGCGAACCGTCCGACCACTCTGCGCGCATGGCCTGCTCCATGCCACCTCGCTCACGCACGCGCGGCGCGGTCACCTCGGACGACGGAAACAGCGGGTTGCCTTCGGTTCCGTACGGCGGCAAACGCACCTCCGCCCTCGCTGCCGGCAGTTCCACGACACCCCTCGGCTCGTGATTCAGGGCCGCCACGCCTGCCAGCACCGAGGCCAGCACCAGCGCCGCGGAAACGAGGCTGGGGAAGATCAGCGGACGGGCCCTCCACGCTGGTCGGAACAGCAAGGCCAACCCCGGGCCTCGGCTCTGCACCTCCAACTGGCTGAGAACCGCGAACGCGATGCTCCCGGACGACGTCAGCCGCGGCAGAGCGCGCACCGCACGCACCGCCTCGCACAATGACGCCCACTCGCCTGCGCAGGCCGCACAGGTCCGCAGGTGAGTGGCGACGTCCTGAACCTCGCGCACTCCGAGCGTCTGGTCCAGGTGCTCGGACATCTTGGCGCGAACGTCGTGGCAGGTCATGGTCGTCCTCGCTCCGCCATCAACGGCAGCAGGTTGCATCGCAGCGACTCCCGCGCTCGCGAGAGCCGGCTCTTGACAGTGCCAGTCGGCAGACCGAGCGTCTCGGCGATCTCGTCGCACGACAGGCCCTCCACCTCGCGCATCAGCAGGACCGTGCGGTGCTCGAATGAAAGCAGGCCCAGCGCTCTCGTCACCCTCTCCCCCATCTCACGACGCTGACACCGCTCAAAGGGACCCTCGTTCCCTGTAGCTTCTCGACTGACACGCGCCTCATCGGCCCCCGCCAACTCATCGAGAGGCACGGATTCTGCCCGCCGCCGACGGCGCCACCAGCGTTGCCGGTTGCGGCAGTGGTTCACGACGATGCGGTAGATCCAGGTCCGAAGACTGCTCCTGCCCTCGAAGCGGTGGAGTGATTTGTAAATCTGGAGAAACACCTCCTGCGCCACGTCGCGCGCCTCCTCGCTGTCGCCGAGGAGCCGGGCCGAGAGGTTCAGAACCATCCCCTCGTGCAATGCAACCAGCCTCCCGAAGGCCTCGCGATCGCCCACACGGCAGAGGGCGACGAGTCCCGCATCGGCAACGGCGCACGCGGCATCTGTGGGGAGCGCCATCTCCGCGGTCGCCACAACCCCCTCCCGAGCCCCTTGCACTACGTTTGACACCGCTGCTGCCTCCGAAGATCCCCTTGATAATTCTACGCCCGGCACGACCGGACAGGGGCGTGGCCCGTGAGAGGCTGCGCGAAGGCGGGTCGCCGTNNGAGAGTCCAAGCGCGGCCGCGGCTCGCGAGCGGTTCCCGCCCTGCTGCTCCAACACGTGGGCGATGTGGTCGCGCTCGAAGGCCAGCTGCGCCGCCCTGAGGCCGCCACACGCGCCTCGTGCCGTGCCACGCACCTCGGCTGACAGGTGCTCGGGCCGAAGCAGGGGCCCTTCGGCGCGGACGACCATGCGCTGCATCTCCGCACGTAGCTGACGCACGTTGCCCGGCCAGGAGTACTGCCGCAGGAGACGGCTCGCCTCTCTGGACAGCGCAGGCATCGCCCGTCCGTGCTCGGTGGCAAACTCACGCAAGAAGTGATCCGCAAGGCGCAGCACGTCGTCGCCGCGCGCGCGCAGCGGCGGAAGCGTGATCGTCCAATCAAAGAGGCGGTACATCAGGTCCTCGCGGAAGGCGCCGGAGGCCACGCGCGTCCGCAGATCCACGTTGGTGGCCGTCACGATGCGTACGTCGGCTTTGCGGGCCGTCGGGTCGCCCAGCCGGCCGTACTCCCCTTCTTGGACAAAGCGCAGCAGCTTGGCCTGAACGCGAGGAGACAGGTCGGCCACCTCGTCGATGAACAGCGTCCCTTTCTCGGCGTGCGCCACCAGGCCCTCGCAGCTCGCCACTGCGCTGGTGAAGGAACCCCGGACGTGGCCAAACATCTGGGACTCGAACAGTTCCTCTGACAGCGACGACGCGTTGACCGTCACGAAGGGACCGGCGCTCCGTGGCGAATGTTGATGCAGTGCCCGCGCGACCAGTTCTTTTCCCGTGCCTGTCTCGCCGAAGACATGCACGGGCACATGCCACGCGGCCACTCGCCTGACCCAGTGCAGCACGTCGAACATGGCGACGCTCTCGCCGATGATCCCGGGCAGCTCGGGCGCCCGCACTCGCGCAGGCACCTGGGCCGCACCATGAGCCTCCAACAGACGCGCCAGTTGACGGAGGCTCGCCAAAGCCGCCTGAGCCACGATGTCCACGCCGCTGCGAAAATCCATATACAGCGCGCCACCGTCTTCTAGCGGCGCCAGGATCGCGAGCCCGAGATCGTGCAACACGCGCGTGGGATGGCAGCGGTAGGGACCGTCCCCCGCGAGAGCGACGATGCTCGGGCCGGTGATCCGCGAGAAGAGATCGAGCGCGATGTCGTGCGGCGGTAGCGGGCGCGGTGTCTCCTCGCCGAAACGTAGCTCCCAGGCCTCCTCGCCGAGCCACGCCGCTCGCTGCCACGGAAGCCAGCCGTGGAGCGCGTTGACCGCGGCAATCCAGCTCTCTCCCGTGGACAGGGCGATGGCGGCGTCGACCAAGGCAGGGCCTGAATCGGAGACCGCAGCACCTGACTCGAGGCTGCAGAACTCGATACCGCCAGTCGCTGGCACTACGCCCAGCAACTCGCGGATGTCCCCAAGGCACAGGCTCAGCATCTGGCGGTCGCCCCAGGCCTCGAGACGACCGATGGCAGCTCGCAAAGCGGGCTCGTCAAGACGGTCCGCTCGTGCAAGCAGGGCGCCGACTGTCGCCATGTCTGTCAAGCCCGGCCGTCCTCCTGCCAGCGCGTGAACCTGCTCGAAGACAGACGATGCCTCGCTGGGCGCGCAACGCAGCAGAATGCGACCCACGGCCAGCAGCGCCCAGGCGCGAACATGAACACGCACCGCGGGCGCCATCGCCTCGGCGCGGCGCGCTTCGCGCAGCGCATCGCGCACGCGTCCCTGATCCAGGACCGTCTGACTTCGACGCAGGCGAGCCCAGCACTCTCCGGTGCGGTCGTGCACGAGGGCGAAGAGCCGCAGAGCGCGACTGCAGTCCGCTTCCGCCAGGTCCGGCTGACCCGCGGCTAGGTGGACGTCCGCCAGCAGCAGCAGCCCCTCGGCCAACGCACGCGGGCTCGCTCCCTGGCGCGCGTTTAGCTCGCATGCGCGCTCGACACCGCGCCGCGCAGACACGAGATCGCCAGTTGCCAGGTCCGCGACAGCACGTACGCAGCCGGCGAGCGTGGATTCGCGCTGGTCCCTCAGCCGTCGAAACAGCTCTGACGCGCGATCCAGCTCTTCGCGCGCCTCGCTCCAGCGGCCCATCACGACCAGCAACGCGCCTCGGTCTGCGCGGGCGTGAGCAACAGCATCCAGGCGTGGAGTTGTCGCTGCCAGCTCGATCCGCCGCGAGTGGGTCGCAAGCGCCTCGCCGATCCGCCCCGCATCCCGTAATAGCGCGCCTTCGGTCGCAAGTGTGCGGACGACACCGTCCTGGTATCCCGCCCGTTCATGAGCCCCACGCGCTCGCAGCAGCCGCTCACGCGCCTCTTCGATGCGATGCTCTCTCCAGGCCAGCCACGCCCATGCCTCGTCCAGCCGTGCGCGCGTCTGTGCCTGACAGGCGTCTTTGTCCGCCCGGCGCAATTCGTTGCGAGCCAGCGCCACGCGTCCCAGCTGCCACAGGGCGAGCGCGCGCACGATGCGCAGGCGCGCCCTCCGATCAGAATCCCGCGGGCGCCTTCCGAGCGCGCGCGTCGCGACGGCTAGCGCTTCGCTGTAGCGCTCGAGACCCGAGAGCGCCTCTCCCTGTTCCAACGCGATCTGCGCGGGGTCTTCCTGGAGCGGCACGCCGCGAACGCGCTTGAACCACTCCAGCGACTCCAGTAGCCGTCCCTGCCTCAGCGCGTCTCGTGCCTGCTGCCGTGCCGGCAGCGCGCCGCGCGCGCCAACCCGCGTTCCTCGACCCTCGTTCACAAGCCCCTCCATGCTTTCCTCCTACGCAACGCGCTCGCGCGTTGTTCCGGTCAACGGCACACTTCGCACCGTCAGCGGAGCCTGCCGGCATGTGTCTGTGACCGGCGTCACACGCACGCCGCGAAAACGCGGACTACGCGCCTGCGCGAGATGCTCGCGGCTTGTCCCGGACGCTCGGTCGCTCGATCACGCGGCCATCCTCCCGGAACAGAGCCTCCGCAGGACGACATGTGAGATTGACTCCCCAGCGAGCGTGCACTAGCCTGACCGTTGTGCGCGAGCGCGCCGCGGTCACTCCGATGTCTGTGCGTCCCATCCTGAAGTTTGGCGAACCCGTACTCCACACACCTGCGGAGACGGTGGGGACCTTCGACGATCGCCTCGCGGGCCTGTTTGTCGACATGGTCGACACGATGTACGCCGCCCCGGGAATCGGTCTGGCTGCGCCGCAGATCGGAGTCCCCTTGCGCGCGATCGTCGTCGATCTGTCAGTCGGTGAAGACCCGGCGCAGCTCATCCAGTTGGTCAACCCGGAACTCGTCGAGCGCGACGGCAGCCAGCGGCACGACGAAGGATGCCTCTCCGTCCCCGGTTTTGAGGGAGCGCCCCCGCGGCCAGAGCGCGTCGTCGTCAAGGGGCGGAGCATTGGCGGAGATGAACGCACGTACACCGCCACCGGTCTACTGGCACGCGCGTTCTGCCACGAGATTGATCATCTAGATGGTCTGCTCTTCGTGGACCGTCTATCCCCGCTCAGACGCGACCTGCTGAAGCGCCGGCTGCGCAAGCGCTTCAGACACGAAGATTGAGCGCACCCCGTGCGGATTGTCTTTCTGGGCAGCGGCGCCTTTGGGGTTCCAGCACTCGAGGCCTTGGTGCGCGAGCGGCACGACGTGCTCGCGGTCATCACGCAGCCTGATCGCGAGAAAGGCCGTGGCAGGCTGCTGGCCGCCCCTCCCAGCAAGACCGCTGCGCTGGCCTTACAGCTACCGGTTCTTCAACCCGCTCGGATCCGGGACGCCGCCGCCGTGAGTGCCCTGCGCGCGCTCGAGCCCCAGGTATTGGTCGTCGTCGCCTACGGCCAGATCCTCCCCCGGGAGGCCATCGCTCTCGCGCCGGCAGGGGCGGTCAACGTGCACGCCTCGCTGCTGCCTCGCTACCGGGGCGCGGCGCCGATCCAGTGGGCCATCGCCCGCGGCGAGCAAGAAACCGGCGTCACAACGATGCTGCTGGACGAAGGGTTGGACACAGGTCCGCTCTTGCTGGCAGCACGCACGCGCATCGACCCCGAAGAGACAGCGGGCGTTCTGGAAACGCGTCTTGCGCAGGTGGGTGCAGCGCTGCTCATAGAAACGTTGGCGCGCCTCGGGCACGGGCAGCTCGCGCCGTTGCCCCAGGACGAGTCCCTGGCCTTGCACGCGCCGCGGCTCCGCAAAGAAGACGGGCGTATCGATTGGCGTTGGCGGGCGGCAGAGATCGCCTGCCGAGTGCGCGGGTTCAATCCCTGGCCCTGCGCCCACACGCTACTCGGCTCGCGCCTCATCAAGATCCTGCGGGCGCGGATCGGCGATGACACCACTGCGCCCCCAGGCGAGATCCTTCTCAGCGGCCGAAGCGGCCTGTCTGTGGCATGCGGAGACGGCCGCACGCTTGAGGTCGTTGAGCTGCAGCCTGAGAACCGTCGAGCCATGGAAGCCTCGGTCTTCCTCGCCGGCGCGCGACTCGCCCAAGGTCAACGGTTCGAGTAGCACTAGCTTCCGGGATCGTGTGGTACTTTACGGTCGTGATTCGAGGCACGCGGCGCATCCTCGGCACGCTGGCCAAGACGACGGCGTTGGTGTCTGCATTGTTGCTCGTCACACTGGCAAGCGCGATCCTTACCATGCGCACCGCCATGTCGATGCACGTCGTTCGCGTGCCCAATCTGCGCGGGATGCGCCTGCCGCAGGCCACCTCGCTACTGCTGGGTAGCGATCTAACACTGCGTCTCGTGGGGAAACGGCATGAGGCTCTCGTCCCGGTAGGGTCGATCGCAGCCCAGGAGCCGCAGGCGGGCTCGACACTCAAGACGCATCGAACCGTACGAACTTGGCTGAGCCTCGGCCCGCGTCAGCTCGAGGTTCCCACTTTGGTCGGAACCAGCATCCGCTCTGCTCGCCTTGCGCTCGACCTTGCCAACTTGCCGTTGCGACGCACCGTGGAAGTGCACACCGAAGCTCCTGAGGGCGAGATCATCATGCAGTGGCCGGCGCCGGGTACGGCCGACTCGCTCGACGAGGCCGGCGTCTC
>PMCG01000019.1:0-14502 GCA_003155335.1 Acidobacteriota bacterium | reverse complement strand
GACTTCGGGTGCCTGCGTGACGAGATCGAGGCCGCGACTCGTGGCGGCGCCCAAGTGATCCATGTCGACGTCATGGATGGGCACTTCGTGCCCAACCTGTCCGTTGGTCCACCCGTTCTGCGAGCCGTGCGACGCCTCACCCAGTTGCCTTTGGACGTCCACTTGATGATGGACAACGCGACCGGCCCGCTACTGGACGCTTTCATCGACGCGGGAGCGAACTGGATCAGCGTCCATGTCGAAGTGCAGCCTCAACTTCAACGCACCATCGATCACCTGCGCGCGCGCGGCGTGCGGCCAGGAGTGGCATTGAACCCGGCAACGCCTCTGGCTGCGCTCGATGCCGCCCTGCCCGCGATCGACCACGTGCTGGTGATGACGGTCAACCCTGGCTTTGGCGGACAACAGTTCCTCCCCGGGATGCTCGACAAAGTGCGGGAGCTGCGTAGGCGCATCAACGCCGCGGGTCTTCGTACCCAAATCGAAGCAGACGGCGGGATCGCCGATCACAACGTCCGCGAGGTCGTGGAGGCCGGAGTCGACGTTGTCGTCGCAGGCGCGGCCGTCTTCGGCGGGGGCGATGCCGCGACTGCGGCCAACCGCCTTCTGCGCATCGGCAATGGCAAAGGCTAGGCGTCCCGAGATAGACTGCTCCGGCTGCCAAACGGGCTCGAGAGCGTCCTTGAGAGCCCGCGCATCGTCCTACTCTCGGAATACTATGAAACAGATCTTCCCTCAAACACCCTCAACGTCGACGTCCGCTGTGCATGGCCATCTCGGGCGCAGGTTTGCTCGGCACGCCCTTAGCGGCCTGCTCGCCGCCGCAGCGTTCGGCGTGGGAGCCTGTCGCCACGCCACCACGGCCGACATCACAACGCTTGCCGCCGGCTCAGACCGGACGCTCTGGGAAAGCGCCAGCAAGGCATTGCAGAAACGACAGTACGCTCCAGCTCGGCAGTACCTCACTCGGCTGATCGAGAACTTCCCCAGCAGTCCGCACCAGCCCCTCGCGCGGCTCTCCCGCGCGGACAGCTATTTTCAGGAGGGTGGGGCAGAGAACTACACGCTGGCCGCTACTGACTACCGTGAGTTCACGAGCCTGTATCCCTCGCACCCACGCGTCGAGTACGCTCAGCTCCAGCTCGCGGAGTGCTACTTCAAACAGAGGCTGGGTCCCGATCGCGATCAGACCAACACGACGAAGGCGCGTGAGGAGTACGAACGCTTTCTCGCGATGTTTCCCAATTCGACGCTGGCCGACCAGGCTCATGAGCGCGCCAATACCTGTCGCTGGTCACTGGCCCGGGCCGAGTACACGGTGGGATTCTTCTACCAGCGCACACGACAATCCTGCCGCGCGGCCATTCAGCGCTATCAAGCGCTCCTCACGGATTATCCCGACTACCCCGGTACGGACGAGGTCCTGTTTCGTCTGGCGGAGTGTCTCGTACGCGTGAGCCGCGCCAACGAGGCCGGCCCAGCCCTTGCCAGGCTGCTGGACAACTATCCTAAGAGCCGCTATCGGGAACGCGCGGAACGCCTGCGCCAACGAGCGAACGTCGCGCCCGCCCCGACGGCCTCGCCGAGCCCAGCGGCCGCTCGCCAATGACATCAAGTTCAACTTTATGTTCTGCAAAAAANNCGATTGACTCAGGGTGGCCCTGCGGCCACCGAGGAGGTAGGTGCGGTGCGAGCGAACATGTCTTGGTTTTTGACTGGCTTGGCGTTTGTTGCGACTGCGACCTCGCTGCGTGCGCAGGACGCTTCCCCATCGGGCACACTGGCTTCAGCCAAGGCTGCGTCTGCCAGCCCGTCAGGCCTGAAGACCGGCCCTGGCACCGTGGCGCCGCATTGGTCGAAGTACGAGTACCCGGCGAATCTCGCCGAAGGGGCCCTCTACCACCTGGTCGAGCGGCATGACACACTGTGGGATCTGGCCAAGACCTACCTAGGCAACCCCTATCTCTGGCCGCAGCTTTGGCACGAGAATGGGTACATCAAGGACGCCCATTGGATCTATCCCGGCGACCCGGTGCTATTGCCACGCGTGCAGGTCGTCGCCGGTCAGGCTGGGGCTGCAAGCGAGACGCTGACGGGCGGCGGCATTGTCGTCGGCGAGAGCGGGGAACTTCTGCCTCCAGAGCAGGTTGCAGCCGGTGCGACCGGCACGGCGCATGGGCAGAAACTGGTTCCGCTGACCGAGCCAACGGCCGCACAGTGCGCCCCATACATCGCAGACCAGGCGGAAGACCAGAAGCTCAAGGTCGTCGGTCACGAGAGCGACCCCACGCGTGTCACCGGGGGTACGGGCGAAATTGTCTACATCAATGCCGGCAGCGACGCCGGCGTCAAGCCCGGCGATGTCTTCTCGATGCACCGCATTCTCACGCCGATCCGACACCCTTCCTCCGGCCGCGGCATCGGGCCCAAGGTCCTCACCGTTGGCTGGGTGCGCGTCATTCTCACAGAACCCAAGGCCTCTTCGGCCGTCATCGAGCAGGCCTGCCAGGACATTCAGGCCGGCGACTATCTCGCGCCATTCAAGGCCGTGCCCATTCCGATGATCCTGGTCACCGCGCCCGCCCACCGTCTGACGCCGCATTCCGACAAGGCTCACGGCTACGTCGTCGATCTTGAGGATCGCAACGACATCGCCGCTGCAGGTAATTTCGCCATCATCGATCTCGGCGCCAACGAGGGTGTCACGCCTGGCACCATCCTGCAGGTCTACCGCATCGAGTATCCCAGCATTCCCTCGCCCCGGAATGTCATTGGTGACCTGGCCGTGCTCACCGTGCAGGAGCGCACCGCCACCGCCAAAATCATTCACAGCACGACGGCTATCATGACGGGAGACGAGGTCGAGGTTCGCTAGCTTCTAGAGGCCCGTTGTTCTTTGCTTNNGCCAGCCAGAGCAGGACCATCCCAGGTAACCGCAGGACCTCGAACCGGAGGCCGCCGAGCAGCCCGAATATCGCCAGCACCTGCAGGACCATCTTCCCCTTGCCGAGCACCGATGCCGGGATGAGGATGCCACGACTTGAGGCCACACTCCTCAATCCCGTCACTACGATCTCGCGGCCCACGATAATCAACACCACCCAGGCCTCGACGGCCTTCAACTCGACTAGGGCGATGAAAGCGGCCGTTGTCAGCANNAGGCCGAAGATACCGGTCCCTATCAGCAGGCCGTGTTCGCTCTTCTGCGTGAGCAACACGACGACCAGCACAGGTACGAGGAAAATCCTCAGCAGCGTCAGGCTATTCGGAAGATTCACCCGTGCCCCTCAGAGTCAGAGCCTGGCGACCTTGTCGGAGCGAATCCCTCGTGTGGCATTGCGCGTGTCGACCACGGCTCTCGCAGCCGCAACGATGTCCGCATACGGATAGCAACTGTGATCCGTCACGATCACGACCACGTGCGCCTCGCGTACGCCCGTCATTAGGTCCACCGATGTCAGCTTGGTGCCATCCAGCGCCAAGCTGGGCACATAGGGGTCGCTATAGGAGATCACCGCACCGCGCCGCTCCAGCACGCGCAGAATATCCAGCGCCGGGGACTCGCGCACATCATTGACGTCGCGCTTGTAGGTCACGCCCAGGACAAGAACGCGGCTCCCCTTGACTGAGCGCTCCTGCCGGTTCAGCGTCTCGCCCACTAGTTCGCAGACGTACTCCGGCATGCTCGAGTTGATCTCCCCGGCAAGCTCGATGAAGCGCGCGCGGTAGTTGAGCGTCTTCAGCTTCCACGAGAGGTAGAGCGGATCGATCGGAATACAGTGCCCGCCGAGCCCAGGCCCCGGATAGAAGGGCATGAAGCCNNAAGGGCTTGGTGGCCGCGGCCTCGATCACCTCCCAGGCGTCGACGCCGAGCCGGCGGCACATCAAGGCCACCTCGTTGACGAGCCCGATGTTCACGCTGCGGAATGTGTTTTCGAGCAGCTTCACCATCTCAGCAGTGCGAGTAGACGAGACAGGAATGACCGTCTCCACGGCTCGTTCGTAGAGTGCGCGCGCCACACGCGTACACGTCGCCGTCACACCGCCGATGATCTTCGGCGTGTTGCGCGTGTCATAACTGGGGTTCCCTGGATCGACCCGCTCGGGCGAGAATGCCAGAAAAAAGGAGCGCCCGACCTCGAGATTGCGCTCCGCGAGGATTGGCAGGATCAGCTCTTCGGTCGTGCCAGGATAGGTCGTGCTCTCGAGGACGACAAGCTGCCCCTCNNTTGCTCAGCGGCGTCGGGACGCAGATGATCAGTGCATCGCACTCGCCGACCGTTTCGAGGTCGAAGGAGGCCGACATGCGGCCCGAGCGCACGAGCGCCGCCACCCGCTCGGAGGCCACATCCCCGATATGAGACCGGCCCGCGTTCACGTTCGCGACTCTGTCGCGTGCGAGGTCGTAGCCGACGACACGCAGCCCGGCCGTCGCGAACTCAACGCAGAGCGGTAGGCCCACATAGCCGAGGCCCAAGACGCCCACGCGCGCTTCTCCAGCGCGAATCTTCCTCTCGAGCTCGACTGCAGGTTCTGTCAAGATCGACGCCTCCCCCACACCCGCCACTTGCAGCCTCGGATTGAAGAATATATTCGAACAGTTCCTCAACTGTCAACGCGCCGGGCCTCGAACCCTCATCCAGCGAGCAAGATAGGGATCACAACTGCGGCGCGACTAGCTCGCCCGCGCGCTTTCCGCGCGCCGTACCGCGCGTCGACGCACGCCACCGTGACGCGCGCAGCCGCCGCTACGACGGCGTCTCGGACGAGCACATGCGGTTGACCCATGCCGAACCCGGCGCTATCATCCTGATGCTCTTGATGTGAGCGGGCGTAGCTCAGTTGGTAGAGTACGAGCTTCCCAAGCTCGGTGTCGAGGGTTCGAGTCCCTTCGCCCGCTCCAGACCTAAGGCGGCCGGAGCCCAGGGCGGCATGAGAGGCTGTCCGCACGGGTCAGTCGTTCGACGTCGATCGAGGAGGGGATCATGAGTTTGTTCGGGAAGTCCGCGGAACCCACCAAACGCCCTGACGGCCTCGCACCACGCCCGCCGTCTGGTGCCACGATCGCCCCGCAGGCCGCGACCGCCCCCGCTGTGCGACCCGCCTCGTCCGGCACGCCGTGCGTGATTGGGGCCAAGACCACCGTAAAAGGCGAGCTCCTCGGCGACGAGGACGTCCAGGTAGAGGGCACTGTTGAAGGCCAGATCCACATCACTCGCGACGTCCGCGTCGGCCCGACCGGAGTCGTGCGCGCCACTGTTGACGCAGCGTCGGTCGTGATCAGCGGCGAGCTGGTGGGCGATTGCTCCGCTACGAACCGAGTCGAGATCCAGGCCATGGGGCGTTTGACGGGCAACATCCGTGCGCCGAAGATCGTGATCGCCGAGGGCGCCGTCTTCCGCGGCAACAGCGACATGTCGGCGTCACGCGCCGGCGAGCGACGCGAACGCGGCTGAGGAGGTATAGACTCTTTCGCGACTGACGGTTGTGCACGTCTGGCCATGGCGAAGACCACTCTCGATGCTCGAAGCCGATCTATTCTCAAGGCGCTAGTCCAGGCCTACATCGCCACAGGCGAGCCGGTCGCGTCGGGGACGCTGGCGCGCCGCCTCCACCACGCGGTCTCCTCAGCCACGGTGCGCGCCGTCATGGCCCGCCTCGAACGTCTCGGCTTCCTCGAGCAGCCTCATACCTCTGCCGGTCGCATCCCGACCGACGATGCGCTGCGGCTCTATGTCGAGGCCCTGATGAGCCAGGAGGCGCTCTCGCTACAGGACGCCACGTTGATCGAGTCCGGCCTGAGCGTGCGCTGCGCCTCGGCGGAGGACGTGATGGAGTCCGCCTCCCGCCTACTCTCCCAGCTCACGGGGAATGTTGGATTCGCCGTCGCGCCGGACGCCGGCAGGACGCGCGTGCGCCACATCGAGTTCGTGCTTCTACCGTTTCCGCGCGTCCTGGTCGTACTTGTCTCGCGCAACGGCCTGGTCACCCACCGCATCGTCGAGCTCAACGAGAACGTCTCGCAGGATCAGCTCCAGACCTACGCCAACTACATCAACGCGCATTTCGTCGGCATGGACTTTCGCAGCATTCGCGCCGTCTTGCTCCGCCAGATGCACTGGGACAGAGCACTCTTGGGCTCGCTGTTCGATCGACTGCTTTCGGCAGCGGATCACGCATTCGCGCCACGCTCGGAGGCCAACGTCTATCTTGGCGGGACTTCGCGGCTGCTCGACCACACCGAGCGCGCGAATCTGGCACGCATGCGGGCGATTTGTCGCACGCTTGAGGAGCGCAGCCGAATGCTCCGCGTGCTGAATGCCTGCGTGTTGGGGACAGGCGTGCGCGTGATGTTCGACTGTGAGCGCTTCGATCCTGACCTAAAGGGCGTCACGCTCGTGACGGCGGGCTATGGGCTGGACGGCGAGGACGGTTGGGGCCTCGGTGTCATGGGACCGACGCCCATGCGGTATCCCCGCATCATGTCGATTGTCGACCAGATCGCGCGACGCACCCAGGGGCTTCTGGCGGAGATCAGCGCATGACGCCCGACGAGCAGGATCCGGCGGCACGGCCGCGCGACGAAGCGGGCGAACCGGACGCAGCGATCGTCGCCTCCGACACGGGCGCGACTGCCCCTGACGAGCAGCCGGAGACGCCGGCAGCCANNTAAAGGAGCTCGTGCCTGCACTCGACAACCTGGAGCAGGCGCTCAAGACAGACAGCAGCGAAGGCGGCCTACACGAGGGAGTCGCCCTGATCCAGCGCGAGTTGCTGGCAACGCTGGGGCGCCTCGGTTTGGTCGTACACGATCCCGTCGGTCAGCCTTTCAATCCGCTAACCGATCAGGCGCTCCTTCACGAGGAGGTCCCCGGCACAGCCGAGGGTGTTGTCATCGAGACCTTTCGCAAGGGCTACTGCTTCAAAGACCGCTTACTCCGGCCGGCCATGGTCAAGGTGGCCAAGGCCCCCTCGGACCCGGCCCAGTCGGATGGAGGAGACGCCGCTTCCGGGACGGCGGCGAACGCAGTACACTAGGGCCTTCGTACGGCATTGGACTAGGGACAGCTGATTCGCGAGGCAGACCGTGGGCAAGGTCATCGGAATCGATCTCGGCACAACCAACTCNNGGCGCGCGCACGACGCCCTCCATCGTCGGCTTCACGGCCAAGGGAGAGCGGCTGGTCGGCCAGATCGCCAAGCGACAGGCGCTCACCAACCCGCGCAACACGGTTTTCGCGGTGAAGCGTCTGATCGGACGCAAGTTCAGCTCTCCGGAGGTGCAACAGGCGCACCGGCTGCTTCCGTATAGCCTTGCAGAAGCGCCCAACGGGGATGTCCACATTCAAGTCGAGGACAAGGTCTACTCGCCTCCGGAAATCGCCTCATTTGTGCTGCAGAAGCTCAAGGCCGCAGCGGAAGACTACTTGGGCGAGGCCGTCGAAGAGGCGATCATCACCGTCCCAGCCTATTTCAACGACCCACAGCGCCAGGCCACGAAGGACGCGGGGCTGGTGGCCGGGCTCAAGGTCTCGCGCATCATCAACGAGCCGACGGCCGCAGCTCTCGGTTACGGTCTCAAGCACCTCAAGAACCGCTTCATCGCCGTCTACGACCTCGGTGGCGGCACGTTCGACATCTCGATCCTGGAGATGGCCGAGGGGCTCTTCCAGGTGCGTGCCACCGGCGGCGACACATACCTCGGCGGCGAAGACTTCGACCAGCGCGTCATCGATTGGCTGATCGACGACTTCCAGAANNGAAGGCGAAGTGCGAGCTCTCCACCGCCACGCAGACGGAGATTGTGCTGCCCTTCATCTCCGCCGACTCCTCCGGACCCAAGCACCTCAATACCGTGCTCGCTCGCCAGACATACGAGTCACTGACCAATGAGTTGCTCGAGCGCACGATCGAGCCCTGCCGACGCTGTCTCTCGGATGCTGGCCTCAAGCCGGAGCAGATCGAGGAGGTGCTCCTGGTCGGCGGCCAGACGCGCGCGCCGCAGGTCTCCGAGATCGTCCGCCGCGTTTTCGGGCGCGAGCCAAACCGGGCCGTCAACCCTGACGAAGGCGTGGCCATGGGCGCGGCGATCCAGACCGGCATCATGGCCGGCGAGGTCAAGGAGCTGGTGCTCCTCGACGTCACGCCCCATACCCTTGGGATCGAGACCAAGGACGGCACGTTCACGTCCCTGATAGAGCGCAACAGCACTATCCCGACGCGCAAGAGCCGTGTCTTCACCACGGTCGCCGACAACCAGACCAAAGTCGAGGTGCACGTGCTCCAAGGCGAGAGCGACATGGCGGCCTACAACAAGAGCCTCGCCAAGTTCGAGCTGACCAACATCCCGCCCGCTCCCAAAGGTGTGCCGCAGGTCGAGGTGTCCTTCGAGATCGACGTCAACGGCATCGTCTCGGTCTCGGCCCTTGACCAGGCCACAGGCCGCAGCCAGTCGATGGTGATCCATCCTTCGGGCGGCCTGAGCCAGTCTGACCTCAACCGCCTCGTGGGTGAGACACGCAATCAGGAGCAGACAGACCGACAGCGACGCGAGCAGGAGGCGGTCGCTCGTCAGCTCGAGGGCCTAGTGGCCAACACGATGCGCTCGATCCAGGCCCTGGAAGGCAAGCTCACCGCCGACGAGCAGGAGCGCATCCTCGACGTCATCGAGCGCGCGAAGAAGGCCCAGCCGCAAGGCAGCCTGGAAGAGCTGCGGGGGCGGCTCGCTGAGATGGAAAAGGCCGCCAGTCTCATCGGGCAGGCGATGCTGCGGCCTTGAAACCGCTCGTCCCCTTGACGCGACCGCGCGCCGTCCCTGGTTCCCGATAGCACGACATGCCTGTCAGCGAAAAGCGAGATTACTACGAGGTCCTCGGCGTTGCGCGCAGCGCCTCCGAGCAGGAAATCAAGTCTGCCTATCGACGGCTCGCGCTCCAGCACCATCCCGACAAGAATCCCGGGGACAAGGGCGCGGAGGAGCGCTTCAAGGAGGCCGCCGAGGCATACAGCGTGCTCGGCGATGCCGACAAAAGGCGGCGCTACGACACCTTCGGTCACGCCGGCATCGGTTCCGTTGCGGGCGGTGGCTTCGATCCCACGATCTTCGCGGATTTCGGCGACATCCTCGAAGGCTTCTTCGGCATTGGCGACCTCTTCGGCCGACGGCGGAGCGGTCCACGGCGCGGTGCCGATCTGCGCTACGACCTGGAGCTGACACTCGAGGAAGCCGCTTTCGGCACCGAGACCCACATCCAAGTGGCGCGCACGGAGAACTGCCATGCCTGCCTTGGCAGCGGCAGCGCACCCGGCACGCAACCCTCGCAGTGTCCCTCGTGTCGCGGCGCCGGCCAGGTGGCATTCCAGCAGGGCTTCTTCAGCGTCGCGCGCACCTGTGGCCGTTGTCGCGGCACTGGGCGCATCGTCGCCTCGCCCTGCAAGGAGTGCCACGGTCAGGGCCAGGTCCGCGCTGAACGCCGCCTCCAGCTCAAGATCCCGCCCGGCGTGGACACTGGCAGCCAGCTACGTTTAGCCGGCGAGGGTGAGGCCGGAGGGACCGGCGCACCGGCCGGCGACCTCTACGTCGTCGTCTCCGTGCAGGAGCACGCTGTGTTCCACCGTGAACGCGACGACCTCCTGTGCGAAGTACCGATCTCGTTCCCCCAGGCGGCCCTCGGCGCGCATGTCGACGTGCCAACGCTGGAGGGAGGCACGACCAAGCTCCACGTGCCGGAAGGGACGCAACCTGGAGCCGTATTCCGCATCCGCAATCAGGGTGTCCCCCACCTCGGCTCCAAAGGACGTGGCGACCTGCACGTCATGGTGCGTCTCGTCGTGCCCGCACGCCTCACGCCGGAGCAGCGCGGTCTCGTCGAACAGCTCGGGGCAGGACTTGGCACTCCTGAGCGCAAGCCCAAAGAAAAGGGCTTGAAGGACCGCGTGAAGAGCATCCTCTCATAGGCCGCGATGATCGCCCTGCGCATTACGCTCCCTGCTGCGCGTGAGGACGCGGCCGTGACCCTGCTCTGGGAGCTCGGCACCGCCGGTATCGAGGTGCAGCCCGCTGCGGAAGGCGCGGTCTCTCTCCTGAGCTTCTTTCCAGGGGATGAAACGGCGTGCTCTGGGCTCGCGGCGCAGATCGGCAAGGGCCTGCCGGACGCCACCATCGAGGCCGCCGACGTTCCCGACGTCGACTGGGTGGCCCGTTTTCGCGACGGCTTTCGCCCGTTCTCAGTGGGCACATTTCGCATCGTGCCGGCCTGGGATGATTGCACGGCCGCCGACGCTCGCACACTGCGAATCGATCCGGGCCGCGCATTCGGCACCGGCACGCACGAGAGCACTCGCTTGTGCCTGCTGCTGCTTGAACGTCTAGCCACCGAGGGTGCCCTTGGCCGCGTCCTCGATGTCGGCGCCGGCACCGGCATCCTCGCCCTGGCAGCCGCACGGCTGGGCGCGGCCCTTGCGGTCGCCTCCGACATCGACGTGGACGCGCTGCACTCTTGCCGCCAGCACGCTGCGTTGAATGGCGCGCGCCTTCCTTTGCTACGCGCCGACGGCGGGCGCGCCGTGCAGCCCGGGCGCTTCGACGGACTTCTGGCCAATTTGACAGCGCCACTGCTCATCGAGCGTGCACAGGAGCTGGGCGCGTTGTTCACGCGCTGGGCCGTGCTGGCAGGCCTTCTCGTCGAGGAGGTCGCATCTGTGCGCGCGGCCTTTGCGGCCATCGACCCGTCGCCGCAAGTGGAGTACATGGGCGAGTGGGCCGGCCTGCGGCTCACCAAGCGAGCGTCGTGAGCTTGCACCGCTTCTGCGTCCCGGACTGCCACGCCGGCGCGATCGTGCCGCTGCCGCTGGACATCGCGCACCATGTGCGACACGTCCTGCGGCTGCGCGCAGGTGCACGCGTTCAGCTATTTGACGGCCGTGGCCATGCCTACGACGCCACGCTCGAATCCGTGACCCGCACGTCGGTCGTAACACGCGTCGGCGCGGCCGTCGCGCCCACCCCGGAATCGCCACTGCACATCACGCTCGCCTTTGCCCCGCTGGCTGCCGATCTCACGAGCCTGGTCGTCCAGAAGTCCGTCGAACTCGGCGTGTCGGGGCTGCGGCCGATGCTCACCGCCCGCACGGAGCCGGCCGGCCGCGCGATGTTCTCCCCTGAACGCATCGAACGCCTGCAACGCATCGCAGCTGCCGCAACAGCTCAGTGTGGCCGCGCCTACGTTCCCGACGTCCACCCGCTCTCGTTCGATGAGTTGCTCGCGCCTGCCGGCGAGGGCCCGAGGCTGCTCTGCTGTGAGCGTTCGGTCGCGAAACCGTTTCCCAGGCTTCCCACTCCGCCGTCTCGGGTGCTTCTGGCCATCGGCCCCGCGGGTGGCTGGGAGGATGCGGAGATCGAACGCGCGGCCGCGGCGGGATTCGCCCTCGTGGCCCTGGGCCCGCGCATCCTGCGCGCCGAGACCGCCGCACTCGCCGCGATCTCGGCCGTTCAGCTCATGTGGGGCGACCTGGCGGCAAGTCCTTGGGAAGAGGTCTAGAACGCGTCCAGCCCCATCCAGAGAGCGGTGAGCCCGGCAAGGGCCAGAAACGCCGGGAGCACGCGCCGCGCCAGGTGAGCGCCCCCGAGCCCCGCGACCACGATCCCCTTCAGCGCAAGGTTCGCCACTGTCGCGAGGAGCAGCGCGCCAGCGCCGGCCTCAACGGATACGAGTCCGTGCCGTCTGAGGTCAGCCGCAGCCACTACGACTGAGTCCACGTCGACAAACCCTCCAACGAGACCCGTCAGCCAGATCCCGCGTGCCCCTAGGTAGGCCTGTGCCATGCGTGCGCCGACCAGGATCGACGAGAAGACCAGGCCCAACAGCAGTGCCTTGCCGAGCTCGGTCGGGTTGTGTACCACGACCTCCCCGCGGCCTTCATCTTTCAGATTGCGATAGGCCATGGCGCCCATGACGAGCCCGAGGAGCAAGAGCGAGACCATCCGCGGAACCAGCCGCACGGCCAGCGGCCCGTCGAAGAAGGCGACGAGCAGCAGCGCCCGCAGGTAGAGCACTGTGGATGCGAGAACGATACCGACGGCAAGCGGTCGCACCTCGTCGCTCGTGCGCCCGCGTGCCCGCGGAGAGAGGCTCAGTGCAACGGCTGTGGAGCTGGCCAGACCGCCCATGAGACCCGCGAGGGACCAGCCCGCGCGACCACCCAGGGTGCGCACCAGCAAGTAGCCGCCGAGACTGATGGCCGAGAGGATCACCACGACGATCCCTACGTTGCGCGGCACCAGCGCGCCGTAGGGGCCTACGGCTGTCGTCGGCAACAGGGGCACCAGGATCACCGCCACGATCCCGAACTTGAGGATCGAGACGATCTCTTCCTCTGTCACGGCGCCGGCCAGCCGATGGAGGGCCGTCTTCATCGTCAGCAGCAGAGTCACGATGATCGCCATCGCGACGGCGAGACCGCTCTGACCCCATGCCACCAGCGCCCCCAGCAGTGGCGCGAATATCGCCGCTGCCTCGGTCGTCGCGCCGACGTGTGTGCCGTGCGCGCGCACGTAGGCCGCCACTGCCAGCGCTGCAATCCCGATGAGCGTGACAGGCAGCACCCACGGCGCCCCATACTGCGCGCCCTGCGCCGCCACGTACCCGCACAGCGTCAACAGCGGGAAGGTTCGGATCCCAGCGAACAAACCTTCATCGGGCGAGCGCTGCGAGTGCTCGCGCTCGAAGCCGAGCAGTAGACCGATCAGAACCGCCGTGACAGCACCGCTCAAAGGGGAGTCCAGCATCGCCGCGCCTTCACTGCCCATAGACGCTGGTGTAGCGCGCGTGCAGCTTGGCGACATCGGCCGCAGCTAATTCCTGCGGCTGGCCGAGTTGCCGCGCAACCCACACGGTGCGGGCGATGTCTTCGGCCATGATCGCCGCCTTGATCGCCGCTAGCGGCGACAAGCCGACTGTGAACACTCCGTGATTCCTGAGCAAGACCGCCGGAGAGGCCCCGATCGATTCAACGACAGCGCGGCCGATGTCGTCGCCTCCGATGATGGCAAAGCGGCCGCAGGGGATCGGACCACCGAACTCGTCGGCCTGGGCCGTCAGGTAGACAGGTATCGGCTGGCCGACCGCCGCAAACGCAGTGGCATACGTGGAGTGCGTGTGCGCGATGCCCCGCAGCTCGGGCCGCGCGCGGTAGATGTAAAGGTGGCTGGCCGTGTCCGATGACGGTTTCAAGTCGCCCTCGAGCACTCGGCCGTCCATGTCGACCACGACGAGGTGCTCGGGCTTGAGCTCTTCGTAGCGCACGCCCGACGGTTTGATGACGACGTTCCCGGTGGCAGCGTCGCGGCCGCTGAGGTTGCCTCCGGTCCAGACAACGAGGTTGTTCTTGGGCAGCTCCAAGTGCAGCCGCCACACCTCTTCACGCAGTGCCTCGAGCAAGACGCCTCCAGTTCTCTTACGGCTCCACCACGACTTTCATCCCGGCTCGCGCTGCCGCGACACGCATCGCCTCCTCGCACTGATCGAGCGGGAAGCGATGGGTGACGATACCTGCCAAGTTGACACGGCCGGTTCGCACGAGCTCAAGTGCACGACCGTACACGGGTTGCATCCTTCGCGCCATCGCGATCGTCAGGCCTTTGCGTCGCGCCGTAGCGGCGGAGAACGACACACGGTCGCTAGCAGGGATCCCAACCAGCACCACCCGCCCTCCAGGACGCGCGATCTGGATGGCCGCTTCGACCGCCTCAGGCTCGCCCGCTGTCTCAAGCACGACGTCAGCGCCCAGGCCGCCCAGNNACACTTGGCGCCGGCCGCAACGCGCCACGGCCGCGAAGCAGACTCCGTGGCGATCACGCGACAGGCACCGGCAGCGCGCGACACCTGCATGGCGAGCAATCCGATGGGGCCGCAGCCCAGTACCGCGACGCTCGCGCCCGGGTGAACGTGCGCGAGGTCCACTGCGTGGATCGCAACGCCTAACGGCTCGAGCAGCGTGGCCTCGGCGTCGCCCAAGTCCGACGGTAGCGGATGCAGGCATCTCTCCGGCCAGGCCATCTGCTCACGCAGCGCTCCGTCGTCCTCGCCGTGGCCAGCGAAGCGAACACCGGGGCAGAGGTTCGACTGCCCGGCGAGGCAGAGATCGCAAGCGCCGCACGGGACAGCCGGATCGGCAATCACGCGCCGGCTCTCTCCCACAACGCCGACGAACTCATGCCCGAGCACGAGAGGCCGCGACAGACATGCACCGCCGATACCGCCCTCGTCGTACCAGTGCAAGTCAGACCCGCAGATGCCCACGGCGCGCACGCGCAGCAGAAGCTCGCCGGGAGCCGCAGTGGGCACGACCTCGTCGTGCAGCCGTATGTCCCTGCGACCGTGCAGCCGCGCGACGCGCATCGTGTTCAGAGCCCTCCAGCGCCGATGTCGTCGGATCGATGCAACCGCTCCAACCTTCGCCTGCCGCCAGGTCGCAGCCGCACAAGAATCCCAACTCAAGTTC
>PMCG01000356.1:4866-6052 GCA_003155335.1 Acidobacteriota bacterium | reverse complement strand
TTCTACTCGGGTCCGGTGGCGGCCTACGGATACTCCCTGCTGCGCGGACTCCGCGCGCTCACGATCGTGCTCGTTGGCCCATCGCACCGCGTGGCTTTCGAGGGCCTCGCGCTCTCGGGCCGGGGCGCATGGGAAACGCCTTTCGGTGCTGTCCCTGTTGACGTCGATCTCGCCGAGCGGCTGCTGGCAGCGAGTCCGCTGTTCATCGAATCCCCTCGCGTCCACGCTGACGAGCACAGTCTGGAGATGCAGATGCCGTTCCTGGCGCACCTGGTCGCGGACTTGCGTATCGTCCCAATCCTGATGGGCACCCAATCGCGGGCAGAGGTGGGGGCGCTCGCCGGCGCGCTGNNAGCCACTTTCACCAGGCGCGGACGGCCAACGCCATGGACGCAGTCGTGGTCGATCACGTCGAACGCTATGACGAGGACGGTCTGATGGACTGCCTCGAGCTGTCCCACGAACACGCCTGCGGCGGCGGGCCGATGGTCGCTGTCATGAAGGCGGCGCGTGCACTCGGAGCCACGCAGGCACGGGTCCTGCGCTACGCCGACAGCGGCGACGTCGGGCCACTGGACAAGAGCCGCGTGGTGGGCTATCTCTCGGCCGCACTGCTGGCAGCGGAGGCGTGATGGCGGAGGATCTCTCTCCAGACGATCGTCGGCAACTGCTCGCTATCGCGCGGCAGGCAATCGCCTTTGCTCTCAGCGGCGAGGCGACTGTGCCTGCGGCCACGAGCCCGGTGCTCGCGGAGAAGCGCGGTGCCTTTGTGACGCTGACCTGCCGTGGCAGCGACGAGTTGCGCGGCTGCATCGGCTACATCGAGCCGCTCTATCCTCTGGTCGAGACCGTGTCCCGCGCGGCCATCGCCGCGGCCCTCCACGACCATCGCTTCGAGCCTGTCGGGCGCGCCGAGCTTCCAGAGCTGGCCATCGAGATCTCAGTCCTGAGTGTGCCCCAGCCGATCCGTCCGGAAGAGGTCGTGGTGGGGACGCACGGTCTGATCGTGCGTCTCGGCGGTCGCAGTGGCCTGCTCTTGCCGCAGGTGGCGACCGAATATGGCTGGGATGCCGCGACGTTCCTCGATCATACCTGCCGCAAGGCCGGCCTGGGGCCAGGCACGTGGCGTCAGGCAGGTGTGGAGTTGCTGGGCTTCACGGCCACTGTCTTCGGCGAAGTCTCGCGC
>PMCG01000356.1:4192-4853 GCA_003155335.1 Acidobacteriota bacterium | reverse complement strand
TGGCGGCGGGCTGAGCAGCGGCCTCGCGCCTGCGAGCCGCGTGGCGCAAGGAATCGCCTGCCTCCTCTGCTGCGCGCCGGGCATCCCCTTCGAGCAGGCCGATCTCGTGCGGTGCCAGCGTGCCGATTGCCTGACGCAGGTGAGCGAGGATGTCCTTGCGCATGCGCGGCAGGACCTTGCGCCAGCGGGGGTCGGTCACGCGCAGGCGCAGGAAGTCTGCGGTGAGGGAAGCGACTTCGGTCCGGCGNNACTCCACTCAGATCACCGGGCCGCATGGCAATACTCTACACCGCCTCTCCGCCGGACAGGCCGTCGGCTATACTCCGGCACGCGGCGGTCGTGCCGCGGTGAGAATGCGACGCCCAACACAACGGACTCGGCTGCGATCGGATCGGCTTGCGCCGGAGCTGCGTGCGAGGTCGGCGCGCGTGATCCTCGCTTCCGCGTCGCCTCGGCGCGCGCGCATCTTGAAGTCTCTTGGCATCGCACATCAGGTCAGCGTGCCTCGGATCGACGAGAGCGTCGCGAGCGGAGAGGGGCCGGAGGCAGCGGCTATGCGCTTGGCTCGCACCAAGGCTCTGTCGGTCGCTGCGCGCGAGGGAACTGCGGTCCTCGCGGCCGACACCGTTGTCGCGATCGGCGGCTGCGTGCTGGGCAAGCC
>PMCG01000356.1:599-4134 GCA_003155335.1 Acidobacteriota bacterium | reverse complement strand
GGCGAGCCAATGGACAAGGCCGGCGCCTATCATGTCGACGGCATCGGCGCTCTCTTCGTCACCTCGATCCACGGCTCGCCGTCGAACGTGGAGGGACTGCCCGTGGGGCTTGTGCGACGCCTGGCGTGCCGCGCTGGGCTGCGTCTGGGTCCTGCCTGAACCGGCGCCGGCGCTCCCGGGCACTGGCGCGGCCTCAGCGGCCGAGCGCCAAACGGTCCGCAAGCGCGCGCGGCAAGCCGGCGCGGCGAATGCGTGCCTGCGCAGTTGCCAAAGGGTAGGCGATGCGGTGGATCGTGACGGTCTGCGCGCGGCTGTCGAAGATCGCGAACGAGGACTTCGGGCAGCCGTCGCGCGGCTGGCCCACAGACCCCGGGTTGATGAGGTAGCGCACGCCCTTCTCGAGCTTGAGTCGGAAGGTCTGGCCGCGGGTGAGCATGGTGGTGATCGAGTCCGGGGAGAGGGCGAAGACCACGGGGAAGTGCGAGTGGCCGAAGAAGCAGATGCCGTAGGGCGTGCTGCGGAAGACGTTCAAGGCCTCGATCTCGCCGAAGATGTAGGCATCCTCGTCGATCGGCGTCCCGTGCGCGATGGCGAACTGGCCGTCGATCTCTAGCGGGCCGCGCGGAAGCTGCGTCAGCCAGCGCAGGTTCGTCTGCGTGAGCTTGCGGCGCGTCCACATCGCGGCTTCGAGCGCGATGCGGTTGAAGAGCTCTCCATCCTCGATGCCGCAGCAGACCTTGTCGTGATTGCCACGGATGGAGAAAGAGGGCTTGAGACCGCGGATGGTGTCGACGATCTGGTTCGGGTTGGCGCCGTAGCCGACCAGGTCTCCGAGNNGTTCTACTCTAGCGCGTCTGCCCAGGCGCAGCGCGCCAGGGCCGGCACGGGGCGGATGGCCCACCTGCCTGACCCAGCCCGCTCCGCAATCAGAAAGGCCTCGCGACCGAGGACGTCGCACTCTCCCAGCAAGCGCTACATTTTCTCACGACTGGCCGGCGCAGGTCGACTCGCGGCTCAGCGCGTGGCGAGCTGCAGGTACTCGTAGAACTGAGGGAACGAGATGGAGGCGCACTCTGCGCCCGCGATCTGCGTTTCGCTCTGCGCACGCAAGGCTGCCACGGACAATGCCATGGCAATGCGATGGTCGTCATGGGCGTTCAGCGAGGCGCCGCGCATTGGCCGGCCGCCATCGATGGCGAGGCCGTCGGGTCGTTCTTCCAAGGCGACGCCCATGCGTCCCAGGCCTTCGGCCAGCGCGCTGATGCGGTCGCTCTCCTTGACCCGCAGCTCGGCGGCGCCGCTGAAAGAAGTCCGGCCGCGGGCGCAGGCAGCAGCGACCGCGAGGGCCGGCACTTCGTCGATCAGGGCAGGCACCAGGTCGGCAGGCACTTCGATGCCCGCGAGCTGGGAAGAGCGCGCGACGATCCAGCCGACCGGCTCAGGGGCCGATGCCGTGATGCCGGTCTCGATGGTGGCGTTCATGCGGCGGAGCACATCGAGAAACGCCGTGCGCGTCGGGTTGAGCAAGACGCCGTCGATGCGCACCTCGGAATCAGGCAGGATCAGTGCAGCGACCACGAGGAAAGCAGCGCTGGAGGCGTCGCCCGGGACGGTCATGGTCGTTGGCGTGAGACGCGCGGGCCCGGTGACGCAGACCGCCAATCCGTTGCGCTGAACCGGCACGCCGAAGGCGGGCAGCAGTCGCTCGGTGTGGTCGCGGCTGAGAGCGGGTTCGTTGACGGTCGTCGTGCCTGTGGCCTGGAGCCCGGCCAGCAGCACCGCTGTCTTGACCTGGGCACTGGGCACGGGCAGGTCCCACGCGATCGAGCGCAGGGTCCCGCCGCGAATCGTCAGCGGCGGACGTCCATCTGTAGGGATCGCGGTCGCGCCCATCGCTCGCAGCGGCGCTGCCACTCGCTCGACAGGCCGCTGTCTGAGAGACGCATCGCCGGTGAGGACCGACTCGAATGGCCGCCCGGCCAGAACGCCGGCCAGCATCCTGAGCGTGCTGCCCGAGTTGCCCGCGTCTAGCGGTCCTGGCGCTGCATGCAGCCCGGAGAAACCGCGTCCGTGGATGCGCACCGACGTGCCCTCGTGCTGCACCGCAACACCGAGCGCTCTGAGGCACGACAATGTCGATGCACAGTCCGCGCCCGCAGAGAAGTTCTCGATCTGGGTGGCGCCCTCTGCCAAGGCTCCAAAGAGGGCCAGCCGGTGCGAGATGGACTTGTCCCCGGGAAGAGAGAATCGGCCGCGAAAGCGCTGGGCTGACCCGATCCGCATGGCGCGCGATGTTAGCACGGTGTTTCGTGTCGGCATTCGTTGACCGCCCTGGTCCAGCATGGTACGTTGACTGACGCGCGTGGCTCCCGCGCGCGGCAAGGACGGACACATCCTCCGAAATGACATTTCCCTCCCACACAGTTCAACTGGAGATCGCCAGTCGCCTGGAGTTGATCGACGTCGTGCAGACGCTGCTCGCGCGCCTAGCGCTCTTCGTGGGCTTTGACGAGGAGGCGATTCACTACATCAGCGTGGCGGTGCGGGAATCGGTGAGCAACGCGATCCGTCACGGCAATCGCTTCGATGCGACCAAGCGCGTCGGCATTGCCTTTCGTCTGGCAGATGAGGGAATCGAGATTCGCGTGCGGGACGAAGGCGAGGGTTTCGACCCAGAGGCGCTCAGGAATCCGCTGGCGCAAGAGAATCTCCTGCGCGCGGATGGGCGGGGCGTCTTCTTCATGCGCTCGTTCATGGACGAGGTCGGCTTCTCGTTCTTGAAGCCGCGCGGCACCGAGGTCACGCTGGTCAAGAAGCTGGGATCGCCTCTGGTGCGGATGGTCGGCGTGAGAGTCTGACCAGGCTCGTGCCACGCGGGCCATTCGCAACCGGGCTCAGCGAGAGTGCGGGCTGATCGAGGCGCGGCCGTTCTTGCGGTCCACACAGCACTAGCCGCGGCCGCAGTGCTACCTCGGCCATGAGCTGTTCAAAGGTGTAGACCTCGCGCACGCGGCCGTCATTGTAGAAATAGCCCGACATCCATACGGAGCGCCGCGCACCCCAGACTACGACTTCCTCGCGGTGCGCTAGCGCGTAGAGATCATGGCCGGACTCGAGGCGGCCGAGCACCGTCGGGGCCGCCAGGGTGAGGATGGCGAGAAGACAGATGGCTCCGGCTCGCGCAATGCTCAGCGCACCGGCTGGGTCGCGTGTCGCGCGCCATGCGAACAGCGCCGCGGTGGCCAGGATGCAGAGTGCGCCAGGTACGAGGAAGGGCCAGAGCGAGACCACTCGCTGCCACACGATCAGNNGCGAGGCGCCCGACCAGCAGCGCCAGCGGGGGCAGACAGGGCAGAACGTAGCCCGGCAACTTGGAGCCTGCTGATGAAAAGAAGACCAGTGGCGCGAGCAGCCAGATGAGGAGAAAGCGATCCACAGGCGCGCGCCGCGGTGCCAGCCGAATCACGGCCGCAACGGCCAGACCTGACCACGGGAAGAGACTGCACAGGAGGATCGGGATGTAGTAGTAAAGGGG
>PMCG01000356.1:0-542 GCA_003155335.1 Acidobacteriota bacterium | reverse complement strand
CGCAGGGCCTCGCGCTCGCGCGAGAGCGCGAGATACGCGCCCACAACCAAGGCCGGCAGCACGGCACCCAGCGGGCCTTTGGCGAGCACGGCCAGGCCGGCCAAGACATAGGCCGTGACAGTGGCTGCCCGGCCAGCGCGCCCGAGCAGGGCGATGCCAAACAGACCGATCGCGCCACTGACGCAAGTCGCGAGCAGCATGTCCATGGCAGCCGCGCGACCAAAGATGAATCCGAGAAGGTTCATGCCGATGACAAAGCCGGCGTGGAGCCCGGCACTCGGACTGTGGAGCCGCGTGCCGAGCCAGACCACCAGCAGCGCCCATGCCATACAAGCGATGGCGGATGGCAGGCGCGCGGCGCTCTCAGACTCGCCAAAGGCCGCCATGCTCGCTGTCGCCATCCAATAGTAGAGGATGGGCTTCTCGAACCAGGGATGGCCCTGGAGCGTCGGAGTGAGCAGATCGCCGGAGCGGTGCATCTCGACCGCCACGCGGGCGTAGCGCGGCTCGTCAGGCCCGACCAGCGGGATGCTGCCCAAGTG
>PMCG01000232.1:5255-8320 GCA_003155335.1 Acidobacteriota bacterium | reverse complement strand
GGTAGTGCAGGTCGCCGAGATGAGGGAAGGACGACCCGAGCAGACCGAACCCGCGCAGATGATCGAGTAGGAGCGGCGGATCCTGCAGGATCGCCCAAGGGTTGGAGGGATGGAGCACGAGTTTCTTGTCGGCCATCACGACCCCCCTTGCAGAACGCTAGAAAGACCCTAGCGCTGTCTTCTGTGGCCGTCAAGACGGAAGGAACTGCGGCCGATGGTTGCGCATCGGGTTCGCGTTTGACGTCCTGTCGGTGCGGGAGTAGTTTGTCCTCGCTCTCTATTCTCGGCGTCGGGTGGCGCCGAGGCTCACGAGGATCCCCTCATGCCGCTGACGCTCGGTTCGAGATTCGGCTCCTACGAGATTCTCGCCCCGCTCGGTACCGGTGGGATGGGCGAAGTCTACCGCGCGCGCGATTGCAAGCTCGGCCGCGAGGTAGCGATCAAGGTGTTGCGCAGGGAGTACGCCGCCGATGCCGACCGGCTCGCGCGCTTCGAGCGGGAGGCGCGCGCGGCGTCGGCGCTGAACCATCCGCAGATCGTCACCATCTTCGAAATCGGCGAGGCCGAGGGCCTGCCCTTCATCGCCATGGAGCTGATCAAGGGACGCACATTGCGCGACACGCTGCAGGCCGGCGCGCTGGCGACCCCCGCGCTGATGAACGTAGCCATCCAGTCCGCCGATGGTCTGGCCAAGGCCCACGACGCGGGCATCGTTCACCGCGACCTCAAGCCCGAGAATCTGATGGTCACGGAAGACGGCTTCGTCAAGATACTGGACTTCGGCCTCGCCAAGCTCGTGCCCCGTCCGTTCGAGTTCGAGTCCGAGGGGCCGACCCTGGCACGCAACGCGACGCGGTCCGGCACTCTACTCGGGACCGTGGAGTACATGTCCCCCGAACAGGCCAGCGGCCGGCCCGTTGACCACCGCGCCGACCAGTTCTCGCTCGGCCTGGTCGTCTACGAGATGGCCACCGGGCAGCGTCCTTTCACGCGCGCCACGGCAGCGCAGACGCTGGCAGCCATCATCGAAGCCGACGCACCGCGGCTCGACCAACAAGCCAACCTGTTGCCGGCAGGTCTGGCCGGCATCGTGGCTCGCTGTTTGGCCAAGGATCCTCGGGAGCGCTTCGACTCGACGCGCGACCTGGCTCGCGAGCTGCGGGAGATCAGGGGCAATCCCACAGCGGCGCCCCAGCCTCTCGTGCCGCTGCCGGGCCGGCGCGGCCTGGCCCCAGCTCTCAACGACGACCGCGACTACTACGTCCAAACCGACCGCCACGTCCGTCGACTGAGCGAGCATAAGTTGCGCCGGAAGCTCAGACGAAATGAGTTCTCCGGCCTCGAGATGGTGCGGCGCGACGGCGAGGAGCGCTGGGAGCTGCTGCACGACAGCCGGGTCTTCGCAGAGGAGGTCCCGATCGAGGGCAACGCGCGCGATGCGGCGCGCTGGCGCCTGCTGCGGGGTTTCGGCGGCCACCTGGCGGCTTTCATCGGCGTGGGGATCGCCACGACCTTGGCCTCCGGCCACTTCCCGTTCTGGATGATCTTCTGGGGCATCGGCTTTGTCTCCCACGGGTTTCGAGTCCTGCCGGAGGCATTCGCTCTCGTCCGCGAGGGCAAGTTGCGCTTGCCCGGACATCTCGCCGGATCAGCCGCGCTCCTGCTTGGAGCGGCACGCGGCCGCAACGAAGCTCTGTCGCCTGACTTCATCGAGGAGGCCGAGCGCGTGCGCAGCTTGCTGCGGCGGCGTGGCAAGGACGAGCGACGCGCGCTCCTGGCGGAGATCGACCGCCTGGTGGCGTCTCTGTCCGCGCTGAGCGCCAAGCAGGCCGATCTCGAGGAACAGACCTCGGCGCGCGAGTTCGAGCGGCTGCGCGAAACGGAGCGAGAGGCCCAGGCCAAGCTCGCCGCAACCGAGAGCGCGTACGATCGCCAGTTACTGAGCCGCCAGCTAGCCGTGATCGAGACGCGGCGGCAGGCCATCGACAAGGCGCTGGTCATGCTCGACCGCATGCGCGTGCGCCGGAGTCTGGCAGAGCACCAGCTCAAGCAGCTGCGCCTGGACCTCTCCCAGGCAGAAGCGCGACGCATGGAATCACCGGAGCTGTCTTCGCGCATCCTGGATATCCGCCACGAGGTCGACGCCTTCGACGAAGCCGACGAGCTCCTCGCTCGCGATTGAGCACACCCCAGCGATTTTCGTTCGGGCCAGGGCGAAGGCTATACTGCGTGCGGGTCATGAGCGGCGCGGCCCAACCTCGTCGTTTTCTCGGGCTTGCCTGTACTTGCGACTGGAGTTGGCAGAGATGATCGAGCGCTTCTACCGCCAGGTGGACGCCGAGCTGGAGACCTGTTTCTACGTCGAGCTGACGGCCTCGCTCTCCGCCGAGCAGCAGCGCGCGTTGAGCTGGTTGTTGGCAGAGACCTTTGAGCCGGAGCGCTTCGGCCGCGAGTCGTTCCTCTCCCGTGCCGGCGCTGACGTCGTAGAGGTCGGCCCGCGCCTCAACTTCGAGACTGCCTTCTCGACCAANNGAGCGCCATGACCGGATGACCGAGTGTGTGTATCCGCGGCCGCTCGAGACGTTCGACGCTGGCCTCGATCCCGCTCCCGCGCGCCGCGTGCCGCTGCTGGCAGGCGGCATGGAGGCCCTGCGGCAGATCAATCGCGAGATGGGCCTGGGCATGGACGAGTGGGACGTCGAGTTCTACCACCGCCTGTTCGTCGAGCGCTTTCGCCGCGACCCGACGGACGTCGAGTGCTTCCAGCTCGCTCAGGCCAACAGTGAACACTCGCGCCATTGGTTCTTCAAGGGCCGCCTGGTCGTCGACGGCATTGCGCTGGACAAGACGCTTCTCGATCGCGTGCGCGCCACGCTCGAGGCGCATCCATCGAACAGCATCATCGCGTTTCGCGACAACTCGAGCGGCATCCGCGGCTACGCCATCGACACGCTGCTGCCGGTAGATCCGCGCCGCCCCTCGCCGTTCGCCGCGCGCGGCGTGGACTACGATGTGATCTTCACGGCCGAGACGCACAACTTCCCGAGCGGAGTGGCGCCGTTTCC
>PMCG01000232.1:0-5202 GCA_003155335.1 Acidobacteriota bacterium | reverse complement strand
GGCGCCTCCGACTACGGCAACAAGTTCGGCGAGCCCGTGATCCAGGGCTTCGTGCGCTCTTTCGGACAGCGGCTCTCGGACGGCGAACGCCGCGAGTGGATCAAACCGATCATGTTCACCGGCGGCGTGGGGCAGATCGACCATCGTCACATCGCCAAGGGCCAGCCCGAGCGCGGCATGCAGGTCATCGAGGTCGGTGGGCCAGCGTATCGCATCGGCATCGGCGGGGGCGCCGCTTCGAGCATGATCCAGGGCGAGAACAAGGAAGAGCTGGATTTCTCCGCGGTGCAGCGCGGCGATGCGGAGATGGAGCAGAAGCTCAACCGCGTGATCCGCGCCTGCGTCGAGCTGGGCGACGCGAACCCGATCGTCAGCATTCACGATCAGGGCGCGGGCGGGCCGTGCAACGTGATCACCGAGCTGGTGGAGCCAGCCGGCGGCCGCATCGAGATTCGCCGCGTGAACGTCGGCGATCGCAGCCTCTCGGTGCTCGAGATCTGGGGCGCGGAATACCAGGAGCGCTCGGCGCTGCTGGTGCGGCCGGAGCGACTGGCCGAGTTCCAGGCGCTGTGCGTGCGGGAGCAGGTGCCGTGCGAGGTGCTGGGGGAGGTGACCGGCGACGGCCGCATCGTGGTCCACGACGAGCGCGACGATTCGACACCGGTGGATCTCGAGCTGGCGTCGATCCTCGGCAACATCCCGCAGAAGACCTTCGCGCTCGAGCGCGTCGCTGCGCAGCGGGCGCCGCTGCGTCTCCCGAAGGACCTGACGATTGCCGAGGCTGTGCGGCGGGTCTTCCTGCTGCCGGCGGTCGGCTCGAAGGGTTACCTCGTGCGCAAGGTCGACCGCAGCGTGACCGGCCTGATCGCGCGTCAACAGTGTGCCGGGCCGCGGCAACTGACCGTGTCCGACGTGTCGGTCATCGCGCAGAGCCACTTCAGCCGCACGGGCGCAGCGATCGCGATCGGCGAGCAGCCGATCAAGGGACTGGTGAATCCCGCGGCCGGGGCGCGCATGTCAGTGGCCGAGGCGCTCACGAACCTCGTCTGGGCACGCATCAGCAGCCTGGCCGACGTCAAGGCCTCGGTCAACTGGATGTGGGCTGCCAAACTCCCTGGCGAGGGCGCGGCCTTGGCCGACGCGGTCGCGGCGCTGAGCGATCTGATGATCGCGCTGGGCATCGCAGCCGACGGTGGCAAAGACAGTCTCTCGATGGCGGCGCGCGTCGGCAGCGAGGTCGTCAAGGCGCCGGGGCAGGTCGTCGTCTCGGCTTATGCCACCGTGCCGGATGTCACGCGCGTGGTCACGCCGGACATCAAGCGCCCGGGCCAGAGCTGCCTTGTGTTGCTCGACCTCGCGGCGGGAAAGCGGCGGCTCGGCGGGTCTGCGCTCGCGCAGAGCCTGGGACAGGTCGGCGACGACACGCCGGACGTCGACGATGCGGCACTCCTCGCGCGCGGCTTTGGAGCCGTGCAGGAGCTGATCGCACGCGGACTAGTGCTCGCCGGCCACGACGTCAGCGACGGCGGTCTTGTGACCACGCTCGCCGAGATGGCCATGCCGGTCGGGTGCGGCCTCAACGTCACCCTGCCCGCGAATGTCGACCCACTGGCGGCGCTCTTCGCGGAAGAGCTCGGCCTGGTCGTCGAGGTGGCTGACGAGGCCCTCGCCGAGGTGAACGCGGTGCTGGCTCGGTTCGACTTGCCCTGGACCGAGATCGCGCGCACGGNNCGGCTCGAGCTCGAGCAGACCTCGCGCGAATGCGCGCTGGCGCTGGCGCGGACGCACGCGCGGCCTGGCCCCAGGTACCAGCTCACGTACAAGCCGCTCGCGACGTCGAGCGCGGTTCTCGCCGATAGGGACCAGCCCAAGATCGCGATCCTGCGCGAGGAGGGCACCAACGGCGACCGCGAGATGACATCGGCCTTCCACCTCGCAGGCTTCGAGGCCTGGGATGTCTCGGTGGCTGATCTTCTCGCTGGCTCGATCGCGCTCGACGGGTTCCGCGGCATCGCCTTTCCCGGCGGCTTCTCGTATGCGGACGTGCTCGACAGCTCCAAGGGCCAGGCCGGCATCATCCGCTTCAACCCGCGTTTGCGCGCGATGTTCGACGCCTTTCGCGATCGACCGGACACGTTCTCGCTGGGGATCTGCAACGGCTGTCAGCTCTCGGCTCTGCTCGGGTGGGTGCCGGGCACGGGCGTCAGCGACGTCGACCAGCCGCGCTTCATTCGCAACAGTTCCGGCCGGCTCGAATCGCGTTGGGTGACGGTCAAGATCGCCGAGAGTCCGGCCGTGCTGCTGCGCGGCATGGCCGGATCGACGATCGGCGTTTGGGTCAATCACGGCGAGGGCCGCCTGCACTGCCGCTCCGAGGCCGTGCTGGATGACATTGCGAAGCGCGGCCTCGCACCGGCGCACTTCGTTGACGACGACAACCGCGCCACGGAGCAATACCCGTTCAATCCGAACGGCGCTGCGCGCGGCATCGCGGGCCTGTGCTCGCCCGACGGCCGCCACCTCGCGCTCATGCCGCACCCCGAGCGCTCTTTCCTCCCTTGGCAGTGCGCGTGGCTCCCGACCGAATGGCGCGAGACGCTCACGGTCTCACCCTGGATGCGGCTCTTCCAGAACGCGCGCGCCTGGTGCGACGAAACGCGCTAGCGCGTTTGCCCGGAGGTGCCCCACCTGTCGTGCCCGCAGCCAGGTGATGGGCTATGCTGCCGAGCAGCGCTGACCACCATGAACGTCTGGAGATCTCTCGCAAAGCCGGTCCGAGTGGCGGTCGTCGTCTTCCTTGTCATCGCGGCGTTGGTGCCCGCAGGTGCGGCGTTTCGCGCGGCGCTCGACGCCCTGTCCGACCGTCTCCCGGACCGCTCGTACGATGTGCTGCGCTGGGTCGAGCGACTCTGGCTTCCCGCCGTCATGCTCGCGCCGATGGTTCTCGCGGGCCTGTTCGGAGCGCATCAGCTGTGGTTGTCGTGGAAACGGCCGGTCGTCTCTCTGCCGGAAGCCCGCGCGGACGCGCAGCAACTTGGCCAATGGCTTCTCCTTGCCCTCTGCGGCGCGTGTCTGGGCGCCGCGCCGCTCATCGCCGACGCGTCAGGCAGCGCTCCATCGAGCACGCTCTGGGAAATCGGCGGCCTTGGTCTTGGCCTGTGCGCTTCCGCGCTTGTAGCGGCTGACTTCTTGGCCCTCGCACTCACAGATCGTATGGATGAGAGCGGGCTGTCGCGCAAGGCCATCAGCCGATGGCTATGGCTCCTGCACTTCGCCGGCCCCCTCATCTTCCCGGTCGTGGCGTATCTGGTCGCCCGGCGCGCCATCAGACGACACCTTGCAGCGCCCGACACTCCAGCGGCGACTGTCTGACCGATGGAGGATGTCCCCACCACCCTCGTCGCGTTGGGCGCAAGTAATCTGACGCGTGGGTTTGCGACGGTGGTCAGTACCGCGCGCCGCGCCTGGGGCGAACCGATCGATGTCTTCGCAGCGCTCGGGCATGGGCGCTCGTACGGAATGCGCAGCCGCGTGATCTTCCGCTCCCTGCCCAGCATCTTGGAGTGCGGCTTGTGGCGAGAACTGGAGGCCATGCGGCGTGCTCACATCCGCGCGCTCGTGACAGATATCGGCAACGACATCCTCTACGGCGCAGCGCCGGACCAAGTGCTGTCCTGGGTGGCCGAGTGCGTCGCCCGGTTGCAGGCGCTCGGTGCCGAGATCACGATCACCGATCTGCCGCTCCACAGCATCCGGCGCCTCACGAGACNNGCAGCCAGTCTCAGGCTCGTCCGTCTCCGCCCCGAATGGTACGGCCTGGACCCGATCCACGTTCGTCCGCGATTCTGGGCACCTGCGTGGCGCGAGATCCTCCTCGGCGATGCCGCTGCCTCGGCCGAACGACGCTCGCTCGCTCCGCAGCCGATCAGCGGCCTGCGACTCTACCTCGCTGCGCCGAAGCAGCGCTGGCTCTTTGGCGTCGAACGCGAAGGATCTCAACCCGTCATCCGTACCGCAACCGCCGCGAACGTCTGGCTCTACTAGAGCCGAGTGCCCAACCGAGGGCGTTTGACTCTATTGCGGTGGCCGACTAGGGTCTGGTTGGTTGCCCCAAGAAAGGAGGAAGTGATGAGCGCGCGAACTCGCTTTCTGTCGAGCCTGTCGATTCTGTTTGCCCTGACTGCCTGCTCGGGCCTGGCGCACGCGGCCGGGGCGCCTCCGACTGAGGTGGGCTTCACCCTTGTCGGTGTGAGCGTACTGAAGGAGAGCGGCTCGACACACGAGACATGGCTGGTGTCGGCCCCGGGAGGCTCGTTTCTCGGGACGCTGGAGCCTGGCCTGCATGCGACTTTCAGCTTGGGAGACAGAGCGAGCCTCGAGCCGCAGCTCGGGTTCACCTACTATAGGCAGCAAGGCTACTCCACCACAATCCTCAACCTCTCCATGCAAGTCAACATCTCCCTGCAGTCGTGGACGTCAAGCACGGTCTACCTGTTCGGCCGTGGAGGCGTGCTGGTGACGTCTGGCGGCACGAGCGCCACCAAAGGCGTGTTCGGCGGCGGGCTCGGGTACCGTGCCCCGATCCGCAGGCACGCCGTCGCGCGCTGGGAGGCGTACTACAACCGCTATCCCGCCTCGTACGACAGCTACAATCCAGGGCACACGAACGAGTTCGGCATACGAGTCAAGCTGGGCGTGCTCTTCTAGGGCCGGCACACGGCTCAGCGTTGGCGCGTGAGCGACGCGCGTCCGGCATTCACGACGACGCTGAAGCGGGCCTCGTCCGGAAATAGGTCGGCGCGCTCAAAGGGCGGCAGCGGCCGGCTCGGATCGCGCACGTAGGTGTCGCCGTCGCGCCTTATCGCGCCGGTGAAGAGCAGCTCGCGCCATTTGATCAGGGGGATGGAGAAACCGTGCGGGCCGATCTGTATGTCGATGTACGCAGCCGCGCCCTGAACTGCCGCGCCCACGGTCGTGGCGTCTGCGCGCCGCGTCGTCGTCGAGCTGGCACGCGCCGCCCTGCGCGGTCTGCCCACCCGCGCCAGCTTGCGGCCCATGTGCGCGATCAGGCGCGCCTCGCGGGGTGAGAGGTCGACGCGCTCGATGAGGTTGCGCCACAGCCGCGCGTAGACGCCGCGCTCGGCGTCGTCGAGTGCGTGCATCGCTCGCAGCCCCGCGAAGAACACGGCCAGCGTCTGCTCC
>PMCG01000107.1 GCA_003155335.1 Acidobacteriota bacterium | reverse complement strand
GAGGCTCGCGCCAGCCGAGTGAATCCTCGCGAGGTCTTCGCTGAGCCGCCTCTCGGTACAGCTCGCGGCGTCCTCGATCAGCATCTCGGAGTAGCCCAAGACGGCGTTGACTGGCGTGCGCAGCTCGTGCCGCAGGTGCGCCATGAGCGCTTGGCGCTCGCGCTGGGATCCGAAGTCCGCCTTGGCGTCGCCCGGCGTCGCCGCGGTCTCCTTGGGGGAGTGAGCCGCGGAGTCGTCGCTCATGACACGGCGCTGCCGGCCTTGGCGAGCAGAGTCTCGATCTTCTGGAGCAGGCGTGGCAGCTCGACAGGCTTGGTGTCGTAGTCGTCGCACCCGGCCGAGATCGCGCGCTCGCGATCGCCAGCCATCGCATGCGCGGTGAGAGCAATGACCGGCATCACCTTCAAAGCGTCGTCCGACTTGAGGCGCTTGGCCACTTCCCAGCCGTCGAGCACGGGCAGGCTNNAGGATGAGATCGGGCTTCTCGGCGATGGCCATGTCCAGGCCCTGCTGACCGTCGACCGCGATGAGCACCGTGTAGCCGCGACGCTGCAACCTGCGGGAGAGCATGTCCCGGTTCATCTCGTTGTCTTCGACCAGTAGGATTCTCGCCATCAAAGGACTCCTCCGTGTGCGGCTCTCCGGGCGACATCGGGCGTCGCGCCTGCCAGACGCTCGACCTCAAAGCATCGTCCGGCGTCTCTCTCTTCGATGTTAGCACAGCGTTTCGTGATCCCCATGCCGCCGCCGCCAGTAGGTGTATCATTGGGCGTCGCCAGTTCTCTCGAAACTGAAGAGCACACAGGAGGAGATCTTCCATGCAGACACTGGCTCTCGATGCCCAGCAGCAGGAGCGTGTCGCTGCGTTGCTGTCACAGTGCCCGCTATTTCGCGCTCTCAAGCCGGAGCACTTCCCCCAGATCCTCAAGATCGCCGAGACTCAGCGCTTCGACGCGGGCGAGGCAATCGTGGCGCAGGGAGATCCGTCGGACTCGTTCTACGTCCTGGTCGACGGAGCAGCGGTCGTGCAGGTGAAGAGCCCCAGTGGCGAGAGCATCGACCTGGGGCGTGTGCCCATGCCGTGGAGCATTGGCGAGGTGGGGCTCCTGCTCGGAGTCCCGCGCACTGCGTCGGTCGTCGCTGTCAGCGAAGTCACAGCGCTCTCGTTCTCGGGCAAAGGCTTCCTGCAGATGTTCCAGAAGGTGCCGGAGTTCGGCTGGGCGGTCTCGGCGGGGCTCGCGCACCGGCTCCAGCAGGTGTCGGGCAAGATGCCGCTACCCGAGCACGACGCGGGCAAGGGGGTACCGGCGACGGAAGTCCTGGGCCTGCTGCCGTTCGAGTTCGTCCAGCGCCAGCGCGTCCTGCCCCTCGAGTCGAAGGACAATGCGCTCACCATCGGCGTTGTCGACGATCCGACCACGGCGACGCTGGCGGCCGTGCGCGACCGAGTTCCCGGGATGGAGGTCCGCGTCGTGCGCATCGACAGTGGCTTCTTCAACCAAGCTCTCAGCAGCCGCGCGGGGGTGAAGGAATGGACCGGACCCGCGACATCGCCCAAGGCGCCGCCTGCTCCGCAGTCGCCCAAACTCGACGTCCTGCTCGAGCGCGCCGTGGCCGAAGGCGCGTCAGACCTGCACCTCGCTGCCGGACAGAGGCCGCACTGGCGGATCGATGGCGATATCCAGGCCATGGCCGACGCCACGGCGCTCGGGCCGGGCGACGTCCTGGACCTGCTGACGCCGGTGATGGAGAAGCGCCATCGCGACCAGTTTGCGGCGGACAACGACAGCGATTTCGCCTACGCGCTATCGAGTGGCGCGCGTTTTCGCGTCAATCTCTTCCGCGATCGGAACGGCGTCGGTGCCGCCTTCCGGCAGATCCCGACCAAGATCGTCACCCTCGATCAGCTCGGCTTGCCGCCGATCCTGAAGTCCCTGTGCGAAATGCCCAAGGGCCTGGTGCTCGTTGTCGGGCCGACCGGTTGCGGGAAGTCGACCACGTTGGCGGCGATGATCGACCACATCAAACGGAGCCGGCGCCTGCACCTCGTGACGCTCGAAGATCCTATCGAGTTCGTCCATGAAAGCGCCCAGGGGCTCGTCAATCAACGCGAGGTGGGTGGCCACACGACGAGCTTCGCTCGCGGGCTACGCGCCGCGCTGCGCGAGGATCCGGATGTCGTGCTGCTGGGCGAGATGCGCGACCCCGAGACCATCGCGCTGGCCTTGGAGATGGCGAATACCGGCCACCTGGTCCTGGCTACGCTCCACACCAACAGCGCCATGAGCGCCGTGGACCGCATCGTCGACCAGTTCCCGGCCGAGCGCCAGGCACAGGTTCGCAACGTCCTGGCGGACGTTCTCCGGGGCGTTGTCGCGCAGACGCTCTGCAAGAAGATCGGCGGCGGGCGCGTTGCGGCCATCGAAGTGCTGGTGGTCAACCTGGCCGTGGCGAACATGATTCGCGAGGCCAAGACGTCGCAGCTCCCGGGCATCATGCAGGCCGGCCGCGCCCTCGGGATGTCGCTGCTCAACGACGATCTGGCGCGCCACGTCGACGCGCGCAAGATCGAGCTGGAAGAGGCGCTCAGCAAGGCCACCGACAAGGACGAGCTGGTCAAGCGCTACCGCAGCGGCCTGACGATTGCAGCCGACCCCGACGGCGAGCGTTTTCGAGTGATGGCGGTCAAGGCGGATTCGCCGGCGGCGACTGCCGGCCTGACGCGCGGCGACGTCATTGTCGAGATTGAGCAGCGTCCGGCGAAGAGCTACTCCCTCGATGAGGCGCGCGTCTTCCTGCGCAGCGACGGCCGTCACAACATTGGCATCGAGCGCGCGGGACGGCGGCTCAAGGTCGTCATGGAGCTGACGCGCTAGGCCTGGCAAGGGCGTCCGACGTCCGGCGATGCGTGCTGGCGCGCAGCGCCTCGGGTCTGCGCTGCAGCTGGGCGCGGCTGCTCCATTGGCGGCGCCAAGGCATGCGACTGTGTTGACACAAAGCCGTTGACTCACCTAACCTTGCTTGTGTTCGTGAGCATGCGATTCCTCGGATTCTGCGCGCCAGGTCTGTTCGCGCTGGCAAGCCCGCTCTGCGCCGCTGGCGAGGAGATACCGGTCGTTGATCTGGTTGGCGTCGTGCACGCCGTCAGCGCAGCCCACGTGACGGCCGCGTTGGATCGCGCCGACGCGAGGGGCGATCCGCTGGTCATCATCCACATGGACACACCGGGCGGATACGACACGTCGATGCGCCAGATCGTGGACAAGATGCTCAACTGCCGCACGCCGGTGGCGGTCCTTGTCGCCCCTGCGGGCGCGCGTGCGGCTTCTGCCGGCTTCGTCATCGCCGTCTCGGCCGACATCGCGGCCATGGCGCCTGGCACCAATCTCGGCGCTGCCCATCCGGTGTCAGGGATGGGGCAGATGGACGAGACGATGTCGAAGAAGGTCACGTCCGATGCGGCGGCCTACATTCGCAGCAAGGCCGAACGGCGTGGCCGCAACGTCGAGATGGCGGAGAAGGCGGTGGTCGAGAGCCGTTCGTTCACGGAGAAGGAAGCCCTCGAGGCAAAGCTGATCGACCTCATCGTTCCGGACGTGCCGGCGTTGATCGCAGCGCTCGATGGGCGGGAGGTCACGCGCTTCGACGGCACGCGCGTGCGCTTGGCCCTCAAGGGCGCCCGGGTCGTGCAGGTGGAAATGAAGTGGCACCAGTCGGTGCTGGCCGCGATCGCGCATCCCGAGATCTTGTTCCTCCTGCTTCTCGGTGCGCTGGCGGGGTTGGGGACCGAGATCAGCCACCCGGGTTTCATCTTCCCCGGCATCGTGGGCGCAGTGTGTCTGATCCTGTTCCTCTTCGCTTCGCAGATCATCCCGATCAACTGGGCGGGAGTCCTGTTGATCCTGCTGGCCGTGGGCTTGTTCGTGGCGGAGGTCAAGGTCGCGTCGTACGGGCTCTTGACCGTGGGCGGGCTCGTGGCGATGATTCTCGGAGCGATGATGCTCATCGATACAGATCTGCCCGAGCTGCGCATCGGCTGGGGCACCCTGCTCCCCGCCGTGGTGGTGACTGCTGCGTGGACCATCGGGCTTGTCAGCCTCGTGCTGCGCGCGCGCCGTCGCCGGGCATCGACGGGGCAGGAGGGCTTGATGGGACAGAGCGGGATGGCCGAGACGGACGTCGGTCAGGAGGGCTGGGTTATCGTGCAGGGCGAGCGCTGGCGGGCCATAGCTGAGCAGCCGCTCAACGCCGGCGAGCGCGTCGTAGTGACAGGGATCGCGGGGTTGACGCTCCGAATTGAGAGGAGAAAGCCATGACGCTCTACTTCATGATGGTGGTATTCGTGGTGATGTGGTTATTCTCTTGCCTGAAGGTACTGCCGGAGTACGAGCGCGGCGTGATCTTCCGCCTTGGCAAGCTGCTGCCCCTCCCAAAGGGACCCGGATTGGTCTTTGTCTTTGCACCCATCGACAAGATCGTGCGCATCAGCCTGCGGACGGTGGTTCTCGACGTGCCGCCGCAGGACGTGATCACGCGCGACAACGTCACCGTGAAGGTCAACGCGGTGGTCTACTTCCGGGTCATGGATCCCATCAAGGCGGTGGTGCAGGTGGAGAACTACCTCTACGCCACGAGTCAAGAGGCGCAGACCACGCTGCGCAGCATCCTGGGGCAGGCGCACCTGGACGAGCTGTTGTCCGAGCGCGAACGGCTGGGACAGGCGCTGCAAGAGGTGATCGACCTGCATACGGATCCTTGGGGCGTCAAGGTCACGCAGGTCGCCGTCAAGGCCGTGGACCTGCCGCAGGAGATGCAAAGGGCCATCGCCCGGCAGGCCGAGGCGGAACGCGAGCG
>PMCG01000290.1 GCA_003155335.1 Acidobacteriota bacterium | reverse complement strand
TGGTGGCGTGAGGGTCAAGGCCCCCTGACTTCCCAGGCCTCGCACTCGCTCCCGCAGGAAACTGAGGGTAGAATAGCAAGTTTGGCGCCCCTCGGGATGGGCCGGAGCGAAGGAACACGATGATCCAGGCAACACAGCTCAAGCGCGGTATGTGCATCAAGCANNTGGAGCACCGCTTTCGCTCAGAGGATCGCGTCGAGCGCGCCATCTTGGACGAGACCGCGATGGAGTTTCTCTACAAGGACGGCGAGATGTATCACTTCATGAACAACCAGACCTATGAGCAGATGGGGCTGTCGGCAGAGGTGCTGGGAGATGCAGTGCTCTATCTCATCCCGAATAGCACACTCAAGGTGGAGATGTACGAGGGACGTCCTGTCGGGATCCAGCTTCCGCTGATGGTGGAATTGAAGGTAGTGGAGACGGCGCCGGCCATCAAAGGGGCGTCGGTCTCCAATCAGACCAAGCCAGCGACGATGGAGACAGGACTCGTTGTGAACGTGCCGCCCTTCGTCTCCGAGGGCGACTTCATCAGGATTGATACGGAGACGGGCGACTACATCGAGCGCGTGAGGTAGCGCGTGGCGCGACTGCCGGAACGGGGCAAAACGTAACTTGGGACGGGGCTTGGCAGAGCGATCATCGCACACGGGCACGCCCGTAACGGATGCTGCGTCAACTGCTTGACCGATGTCCGCGGGTGTGGGTTCGCGTCTTGCAGGGGTCGACGGTGCCATGGCAGCGCGAGAGCAGGTGGAGATGGTCCGGTGTCGTCTCGGCGACCGTCTGGACGGCGCGGTCCAGCGCTACGTTCCGCTCGCGGAGTTCGGACTTTGGAAGTATCTGATGGAGTCGCGGCATCGCAAGCAGGTGTTGGTCGACGCCATCTCCGTCTGGGTCCCAGAGGAGCCGGCCCTGTGGAACTCCGGCGTGGCACCGGAGGATCTCGAACCGGTCGTGCGCGTCAGGTTCAGCGCCAGGGGTGTTCTCGGCGCGCTCGTACCCGTCGAGCGGTATTTCGCGGCGCTGTCATACCCTCAGGCGCAAGCAGCCCTCTTCTCGCACTATGCCCCCGGCACTCGTCCAGCTGACTTGCAGGCGACCGCAGGGTACTTTCTGCCGCTCTCGAGGCGCGAGGACGCGCGCGCGGGCGTCGTGGCCTAACCGGAACGTATCGGACGTCGACACGCGGGCTTGCCGTTCAGAGGATTGACGGCTTGACCGCTCCAGATCAGGGGGGCGTTCTGTCTCTCATCCGCATCGACGGCGCGCAGCACGACGGCGGGCAGGTCTTGCGCGCCGCCCTGGTCCTGTCCGCCGTCACCGGACAGGGGTTCGAGGTGTGCGCGTTCCGGGCACGCCGTCTTCGTCCGGGCCTACAGTCGTCGCATCTGGCGGTCGTGCGCGCCGTGGCCATGACCTGCGGCGCGCGGCTGCACGGGGCCTTCGAGGGGTCGAGCGAGCTGCGTTTCGAGCCGGGAGCGCTGAGCTCGGGAGATTTCGAGTTCGACGTGGCTGGCGGAGCTGCCGGCACGTTTGTCGTGCAGAGCGCGCTGAGCGTGCTGGCCCGCTGCGCAGCACAGAGCCACCTCAGGGTGCGCGGCGCGACACATCTGCCGCGCAGTCCCTCGTTTCACTACCTGGCGCGACACTGGCTGAGCCTCGCGGCTCGCGCAGGCGTCGATGCTCGGATGAGTCTCGGCAAGGCCAGCTTTGTCGCGCGAGCTGAGGGCGAGATGCGGGCCGAGACGCGGCCGGCGCGTCCCGCGGAAGCCGTCGCGCTCGAACACCGCGGCGCCCTCGTGGCCATCAGGGGTGTGTGCGGCGCGGGGGGCTTGAAGGGAGACGTGGCCCAGCGCATGCGCGATGCCGCAGCCGGGTTGCTGTGGGAAGAGCGTCGACTTGGGTCCGACTGGGAATTGCTTGACCTGCCAGCGGCTTCCGCCGGGACCTTCGCGCAGATGGAGCTGGTCTTCGAGCGAGGGCAGGCCGCATTCCCTCTGCTAGGAGAGCGTGCCGTGCGGGCAGAGGTCGCCGGGGAGCGGCTGGCGCGGCGGTGTCTGCGCTTTCTTGAGGGCGAAGCCGTCGTCGACCGCTTTGCCGCTGACCAGCTCGTGGTGCCACTGGCTGTCGGGGGCGCCGGAGGGCTCGTTGTCACAGAGGCTGTGACGGATCACCTCATTGCGGTGGTCGCCGTGGCGCGGTTGTTCGGGTTCAACGCTCGGGTGTGGGGTGCGCGAGGCGCCTGCGGCGGGGTCGACGTGACTCGTTCTTGACGGCGTGCGGCCGCCGATCTACGATGCCGGCATCGGATTTGCGGGCGTGGGGGCACGGGTGAAACTCGCTGGCTGGGCCAGGCTGTTACTGTGGGACTTCGAGCGTGGCTCGCTTCCGTGGGACATCGTTTGCCTGCTGATGGCGCTCTTCATGCTCTTGGTTCAACCGGCGTGGCTTGGCGACCCGATGGCGCGGCTTCCGTGAGAGCGGCGTGAGCGGGCGCGGATTGAGCACGACGCTCGGGTTGCGCAGGTGGCGCTGGGCTCGGACCTATCTGAGCGGAGCGCCTGTCGTCGTTACGTGGGATCTCGGGGCTTGCGGGACGAGCGCATGTCTCGTCTGCGATCAGGAGGCCGGCACGGGCGGCGGATGGGCCGCGCGGTCGACGTGCGACCGCATCGTTGCCGAGCTCTCCCGCTTTGGCACGCTCGTCGTGAGCCTGGCCGGCGGCCGCGATCCTTGCCTGCACCCCGAACTGCCGGCCATCGTGGCGAACGTCGCAAGGGCGCACTTTCCGGTCTTGACGTCGTACGGCTACGGCGTGACGGCTGAGCGCGCGCGGGAGCTCTGGGACGCGGGACTGGTCGAGGCCGCAGTCGTGCTCAACTCCGCGGACGCAGCAGCACACGATGCGCAGATCGGATGGCCTGGCGCGCACGCGCGCGCTCTCAAGGCCCTGCGAGTGCTGCTCGAGACGCGGCAGCACGCGCGGCAACGTGTCAACGCGAGTGTCACGCTCGGGGCACAAGGGGCGTCGGCCGTAGAGGCGGTGCTCGATCTCGTCAAGGACATGGACGCCGGCGTGATCGTCGAGCCGCCGTCGCGGAGTGACGCGCAGCGCACGCCGACAGGCCTCTCATCACAGCTACTGGAGCTCAGACGGCGGCGCGGAGCGCTGCGCAACAGCGCGGGGTATCTGGCCAGGGTCGACCAGGCGCTGGCAGATGGGGTCGGCGGCTGCAAGGCCGGGCAGAGGAGTCTGCACGTGGATCAGCGTGGCCGCGTGTCCCGGTGCAGCGGCCTGACGGGTGCCTCGAATGTGATCGGCGACCTGGCCAGCGAGAGCGCGCAGACCGTGCTGGCGCGACTGCGGCGCCACGCCGCGGTTGACGGGTGCACGGAGTGTTGGCGGCCGGTGCGCGGCGAGGTCGAGTGCCTGGGAAGCTGGCGCGGACTGTGGACGCTGTCGAACTGGTTGTGGTCGTGAATGGCTGGGCCAGGAATGCGACTGACCGCTCAGGCGTTCATTGGTTGCGGAGGAACTCACGACAGTCCGAGGACGGTGCGCGGACTGTCGGCGCTAGTCCTGATGGGAGCTTTGATCCTGCTTCTGCGCGGCGAGCTACTGTTGGGACTGGCAAGTCCCGGCCAGTGCTCCTATCTGCGGCAGACCGGCCGGCCCTGTCTCGGCTGCGGTGGGACGCGGGCCTATGGCCTGGCCGCCACGGGCCAGCTCAGCGCGGCCGCGCGGATGAACCTACTCGGCGCATTTTCCGGCGCGGCGGTGTGGTTGGTGGCACTGGGCTCGGCTGCGTCGCTCGCGAGCGGCCACGCGTGTTTCCTGAAGCTGTGCGTTCTTCTGGTGGTTGTGGTGGCGCCGCTCGTCTTGGTGGGTGGCGTAGTGATATGGTGGCGTGCGTCGTCCCAGTACGTCCTCTAGGCGCGGAGAGGTCTTCTGGGGCATGGATTGTGAGGGAGAGCAATGACCGACACGGAACTTCAGCAGAAGCGGCTCATCGCAGCGGCGATCGACGCGGGTATTGCCATTGCCCTGGCCATTGCCATCGCGATCTTCGGTGCGATCGTGGGGCATGTGATTGCGCCGATGCTCGGCGGTGTCGTAGGGGTCCTGGGCCAGGTGGTGCTGCTCGCGTACATCCTCCTGCGGGACATCATTGACGGCAACCGCAGCCTTGGCAAGAAGGCTCAGGAGATCAAGGTGGTCACGACCAGCGGTGCTCCGCTGACGGCGATGGACTCGATCAAGCGGAACGCGATCCTCGCGATCGGCAGTGTGCTGGGACTGATCTGGGCGATGGCCGGGTTGATTCCCTTCCTAGCCTGCCTGCTTATGCCGTTGATGTTCTTGGGCTCGCTGGTCAGCCTGGCTATGGTGATCATCGAAATCGTCAAGATCATCCAGGACCCGGCTGGCGTACGTTTCGGAGATCAGTTCGCCAGCACGCGCGTCACGCGCTGAGCGCGCCGTGCGCTTGAGACCGCGGCTCGCCGGGCGTGTCGACCGGCAAGCCGCGGTCCCTGTCTGATCGCCTGTCTACGCCGGCGGTCGCCACCGGTCGGGGTGGCTAGGCGCGCGAGCAGGTCGCCGTGCTGTCGAGGTAGCGCACGATCTTGAAGAGCAGCGGCTGCGTGTACTCGTTCTCGCCGATGGTCTCTCCCGCCTGTAGCCTTTGGGCTGTCTGGTACGCATCCATGATGCTGAGGATCGCGAAGAAGATCCCAGGACAACAGAGAACGCCACCGATGAACGTGACCAGCAGCGTGAAGATGAACTTCTTCTGCTGACCGTTGATGAGCAGGTGGCCGAGGCTGAAGAAGACGGTGAGCAGGGCCGCAGCAACCGGATTCGCGTCAGGCTTGGTGATGGTGTTCGACATGTCCTTGGCCTCCTCTCGGCTTGGGTCTCAAGCCAGGCGTGCTGAGATTACCGCATCCCGGTGCCGGACGGCACGGGCTTGCGGGGACTGCCACACACGGACGCTTTGCTCACGCGGGCCCAGCCTGTTCCATCAGGATGCGTCCACGTCCCTCCAGTCGCACCAGGAAGGCGGGCGTCGCGCCCGCCGGCTGGAGCACCTCGTAGATCTGGCGGTCTAGGACCGCGTGCGCGGTGAGGGACCCGCTCCACATGATGATCGACGGCGCCGGCACAGACACCGGCAGCTCCGGCGTGACCGAGATGGGCAGCGGGCGGCTCTTCACAGAGAGCGCGACCCTGCCGCGGCCCTCGAGCTGGACGAACTCCAGCGGCTCGTGGCCGCCTTCGTTGACGCGGACGTAGCGCGGCGTGAGAGTCTCCTCACAGGCCAGCAGGTGCGAGGGCTCCACGTAGACGGTCTCGTCGTCCACGTGCATGAGGGTGATCTCGCGCTCTTTGTCAGTGAGCAGCAAGCGGCCGCGTCCGGTGATGATGACCAGGGGCGGGGTCGTGCCGGGTCGCCGGTCCTTGACCCAGAATGTCAGGTCGCCGGAGTACGAGTAGATCGAGCCCTGTTTGATGAAGACCTTGCCGGAGAAGTCGACTTCCATCAGGTGCGGCTCGATGAAGCGGAACGTCTCGCCGNNCCGAGACGCTGTCGGCTCCGGTGCGGCAGCTGCTGACGTGGCCGCGGCAGGGGCATGCGTTAGCGCCGGAGGCGCAGGCCGAGGGCCCTCGGGGGCCAGGATCGCCGGGCTGACAGGCGCCAGGACCTTGGGGGGCCCGAGCAGGGGCTCTGGGGCTGGCTGCAGGCCGAGGCTGCGGCGGAGCTCGGCGGCCTTGAACTCGGCCGTGTCGTCGGGCCGGTGCGGACGCGGGGACGGTTGTGCCGGAGCTGCCGCCGTCGGCTGGGCTGCCGCGAGCTTGTCCTCGATGCGTCGCGCCATGGCGTTGGCCCCGGCGCGTCTGTAGTGGAAGATCGCGTCCTGAAAGCGGCGCTGGCGCTCGTAGACTGTGCCCAGGTAGAAACTGATGCGCGGATTCGACTGACTCTGGTCGAGCGCCTTCAGGAGCGCGGACTCGGCCTCGTCGAGTCGGCCGAGCTTGAGATAGACGACCCCGAGGTTGTACGAGAGCGTGGGTTCGTCGGGATTCTGGATGAGCAGCTTGCGATAGACCTCTTCGGCCTTCTCGAGCTTCTGCTGGCGGAAGTAGACCAGACCGAGCAGGTTGAGGACGGCCGGGTCTCGTGGCCGCAGGAAGTACGCCTCCTCGAGTTGCTGCTCGGCGTCACCGAAGTGGCGCTGATCGAGCAACTCCCTGCCCCGGCTGAGATGAACCAGGAACAGCCCGCGATCGGTCGTCTCGGCTGGCACATCGGTCATGGCGCTAGTCCAGGGCGCGCAGCAGCGAGTAGGAGACGCCCTCGTCGGGCGGGTGATAGGCGACGTGAACAGCGCCCCGCTCGTCGAGGAACTTGTAGAAGACCCGCGGCCGCAGCGGGACGATCTTTCGAGCGCGCGGTGCCGGGCGGCCCAGGGTCGCGGTCGGCGCGAAGAACGCGGCCTTCCCGGGTTCATAGTAGGCCGCAGGAATGATGTCGAGGAAAGAGCGGATCTTCTGGACGTAGCCGCGCGTCTCGCGATACGGAGGGATCTCACCGTATCGCAGCACGGCGTTCTCGCCGGCGTTGTAGGCGGCCAGCGTCAGGTCGACGTTGCCGTGAAACAAGTCCAGCAGGAAGCGCAGGAACTGCACGCCGCCGAAGATGTTCTGTCGTGGGTCAAAGGGATCCAAGACGCCGAAGCGACGCGCTGTCGCAGGCATCAACTGCATCAGCCCTTGGGCGCCCTTGGAGGACACCGCCAGATGATCGAACTCGGACTCGACCTGTATCACGGCTTTGATGAGGTCCACGCTCACCGCGAAGGCGCTCGCAGCAGCTTGGATGTGCTGGTCGAACTGGCCGCGGTAGGTGCTCCAGCGGAACCCACGCGAATGGATGAGGGTGCCTTTGCCGTAGTACGTGAGCCGGTAATCCGATGACGCGGGGACGTTGGTGGCCTCGACCACTCCGTGCGCGTTCAGACGCGTGTAGACCTGAGCGTNNAGCTCGCGCGCCTGACGCCGGAGCTCGGCCACGCCGTCCGCCGTGACGCCACCACCTTGGGCGAAATCTGGGCGCCCGCCCCCACGCAACCCCAGGCGTTTGAGGATCTCGGGCGCTCTGACGCGTGCTTGCAGCGACTCGGAGACGGCGCTCAGGACGCTCACGCCGTCCTCGGACGTGGACGTGGAAAGCACGATGAAAGGCAGCGCGCGGTTGCGGTTGCGGAAGTCGTCGACGACCGCTGCGTGGGCCTTGCGGTCGAGGCCTTCGAAGAGCGGCGTCCAGAGCCGGACGCCCTGCACTTCACTGAGATCGTCGCTGCCCGATTCCGCGCCGCCGCCCGTGGCCAGTTTGAGCTTGAGACGATCGACCTCACGCTG
>PMCG01000037.1:4128-4334 GCA_003155335.1 Acidobacteriota bacterium | reverse complement strand
TCCGCGCTGACGTGGGCCTGCTCCAGCGTCGGAGAGGTCTCGCTCGAGCAGGCTGCTGCTGACACAGTCCATCCGCCCGGAAGCTCCACGCAACCCGGGACGCTCAACGGGAGCGCGGGCCAGCGCAGCGCCTGCTGGCGCTCAGCGATGCGCAACATGTCGAACTCGAACACGGCCTCCCGTCCGCCCGGCAGTGTGAGACGTCG
>PMCG01000037.1:0-4045 GCA_003155335.1 Acidobacteriota bacterium | reverse complement strand
TCCGTGAGGAGCGTGGCCGTTGCCGCGAGACGCGCGCGCAAGCGTGGGTTGAACTGCTCCTCGAGGTAGGGCAGCAGGTCGTGCCGGATGCGATTGCGCAGCAGCGCACGGTCCGTGTTCGAGGGATCCTCCCGCCAGGTGAGGCCGCGCTCGGCGAGATAGTCCAGCACTTCGGCGCGCGAGACGCTCAGAAGCGGCCGCATGAGATCTCGCGAGAAGGGGCGCATCGCCGCCAGGCCGGCCGCGCCAGCGCCGCGCAGCAGTCGCAGCAGAACCGTCTCTGCCTGATCGTCGCGCGTGTGCCCGACGGCGATGGCGCTGGCCATTTGCCGCGCGCGCACCGCTCGCAGAAACCCGTAGCGCTCCTCGCGAGCCGCGGCCTCGATGCCCTCACGCCGCAGGCGAGCGCGCCCGCGCACATCCGCGTGCGCGGTCTCGAAGGGCACCCCGAGCCTCGCGCAAAGCTGCGCACAGAAGGCCGCGTCCTCGGCCGAGTCGGGACGCAGGCCATGATCGAGATGGCCCGCCACGACCCGGAACCCACGCACGCGAGCTAGGTCGACAAGGACATCGAGCAGCGCCACAGAATCCGCGCCGCCCGACAGACCGCAGACGAGGGTGGCTCCCTCCAGGACGAACGGACACTGGCGGAGAGTCCTGTCCACGGCTCGGCGCAAAGGTGAGGCCTTCATGTGCTCACACCACCCGTCGCTGACGATGTGGTGGCGGTGCAGGGATTTGAACCCCGGACGCCGCGGATATGAGCCGCGTGCTCTGACCAGCTGAGCTACACCGCCGTGAGAGAAAACCGGCACGGGCGTCCGCCGCAACCTGTCTCGCTCTAGAGTCTACTACGGAACGCCTCGGCTGGAGGCCTCGGGGCCGCGTGTTATACTTTGAAAACGGCGATGGCGCAAGTCCCGCCCGTCCGAGAGCCGCGAAGAGACCATGGAGTGCGTCGGCTGCCAGGTGAGCGACCAGGACGACCGGCTCAACAAGTGCCCCATCTGCTTCAAATGGGTCTGTGACAACTGCGGCTTTCGCAGCATGGGGCGGGTTTTCTGCGGCAAGCGCTGTTCGGATCAGTTCTTCTTCGGCGACGACGACGACGACGATAGCGAGTGAGGGCGGGCGACCCCGCGACGACGTTGAGCTACCCGCTTGAGAGACCCCGGCGACTGCGACGGACTGAGCGTCTGCGTGCGCTCGTGCGCGAGACCGCGGTCGCGCCCAGCCAGCTCATCTATCCGCTCTTCGTCGTGCCGGGCGAGGGCGTGCGTCGCGAGATCGAGACGCTGCCCGGCTGCTTCCACCTCTCCGCGGACGAAGTCGCGCGCGAGGCGCACGCGGTCGAGCAACTGGGCATCGCAGGAGTCATCCTCTTTGGCCTGCCGGCAGGCAAGGACGAGCGCGGCTCGCAGGGGTACGCCGAGGACGGAGTCGTGCCCAACGCCGTGCGCGCCATCCGCAGCACTTGCCGCGACCTGCTCGTCGTCACCGACGTCTGCCTGTGCGAGTACACCTCGCACGGCCACTGCGGCGTGCTCGCAGGCAGCGAGGTACTCAACGATCCGACGCTTGCGCTCCTGGGACGCATGGCCGTGGTGCACGCGAGCGCCGGAGCCCATGTCGTCGCGCCCTCGGACATGATGGATGGGCGCGTCGGCGCGATTCGGCGAGCGCTGGACGACGAGGGCCATACGGACGTGGCGCTGCTTTCCTACGCCGCCAAGTACGCCTCGGCCTTCTATGGCCCTTTTCGCGCGGCAGCCGACTCGGCGCCCCAGGTCGGCGACCGGCGCGGCTACCAGATGGACCCCGCGAACCGTCGCGAGGCGCTGCGCGAGGTGCGCCTCGACATCGAGGAGGGGGCCGACATAGTCATGGTCAAGCCCGCGCTTCCCTATCTCGATGTGGTGCGTGCGGTGCGTGAGGCAATCGACGTCCCCGTAGCGGCCTACAACGTCTCGGGCGAGTACGCGATGGTGAAGGCAGCGGCGCAGCGCGGCTGGATCGACGAGGAGCGCATCGTCAAGGAGACGCTGCTCTCGATTCGACGCGCAGGCGCTGACGTGATCCTCACCTATCACGCCAAGGACTTCGCCCGTTGGTCCTGACGCCTCGCTCGACTCAGACACAGTCGCGAGACACGCACGAAGGAGAGGCGCTCGTATGACCCGATCCGAGGCCCTGTTCGACCGCGCCTGCCAGCTGTTGCCGGGCGGCGTCAACTCGCCGGTGCGGGCCTTCAAGGCGGTTGGCGGATCGCCGATCTTCATCGACCACGCCAAGGGCGCGCGCGTCTTCGACGTCGATGGCCACGGGTACATCGACTACCTTGGTTCGTGGGGGCCGATGATCCTCGGACATGCCCACCCTTCGGTCGTCGAGGCCATTCGCCAGGCGGCCGAGCGCGGCACGTCCTACGGCGCGCCTTGCCCGGCGGAGGTTGAGCTGGCCGAGCGCGTCGTGCGAGCGATGCCCAGTATCGAGAGGGTGCGCTTCGTCTCCTCAGGCACAGAGGCGACGATGAGCGCGCTGCGCCTGGCGCGCGGCTTCACTGGCAGGGACAAGATCGTCAAGTTCGAAGGCTGCTACCACGGCCACGCGGACGCGCTGCTGGCCGCTGCCGGCTCCGGCGTCGCCACACTCGCCATCCCCGGGTCGCCGGGCGTTCCAGCCGGGACGGTCGCCGACACGCTGCTGGCGCCGTACAACGACGGGCCGGCCGTGAGCGCGCTCTTCGATCGCCACGACCGCGAGATCGCGGCCGTGATCGTCGAGCCTATCGCCGGCAACATGGGCTGCGTCGCTCCACTGCCGGGGTTCCTCGCGCACCTGCGCTCGCTGACGCACTCCGCAGGCGCCTTGTTGATCTTCGACGAAGTGATCACCGGCTTCCGGCTCGAGCTCGGCGGCGCGCAGGGACTTCTTGGCATCACCCCTGACCTGACGTGTCTCGGCAAGATCCTCGGAGGCGGGTTGCCGGTCGGCGCCTACGGTGGACGTGCCGACGTCATGGCGCAGGTGGCGCCCGAGGGTCCGATCTATCAGGCCGGAACCCTCTCTGGGAATCCCCTGGCGATGGCGGCGGGCTGCGCCATGCTGGACCTGCTGGTCGGCGAGGACGTGTACGGACCCATCGAGGCGCTCGCGGCGCGACTCGAGTCAGGGCTGCGCGAGGCCGCGGCGGTCGCCAGAGTCACCCTCTGCGTCAACCGCGTCGGATCGATGCTGACGGCATTCTTCTGCGCGGGACCGGTCGTGGACTTCGCGACTGCGAGAGCCTCCGACACGACGCGCTACGCGCGCTTCTTCCATGCGATGCTGCGACGCGGCGTCTACCTGCCGCCGGCGCAGTTCGAAGTCGCCTTCGTTTCGGCAGCCCACAGCCAGGCCGACATCGACACCACCCTGGCCATAGCGCGAGAGGCGCTGTCCGAGATCGCCGCGATCCAGCGCTGAACGGAGACACACGAATGAGTCGAGCGAAGGTTGCCCTACTGCACACGTCGCCTGCCACCGTCCTCGCGGACTACCACCGCTTGATGAACCTGGCCGGCTATCAGGCCGTCATCGCTCGCGACGCGGATACGGCACTCAAGGTCAACATCAGCTGGCATTTCTTCTTCCCGGCCAGCTCAACCACGCCCTGGCAGCTCGAAGGCGTCATCCGCGCCATGAAGCAGGACGGCTACGACCCGGCCTTGATCCACGCCTGCCACAATCGCACCGTTGTCATCGACGCCCACCTGGGCGAGCGCGAGAACAAGCAGCTCGACGTCGTTCAGGCCCACGGCCTGCGCAACGTCCACCTCTATGAAGGCGAGGAGGAGTGGGTCAACGCACGCGATGCGGTTGGCGATCTGACTGAGCGCTTCCTCTGCCTCAACCAGGTCTACCCGCAGGGCTTCATGATCCCGAAGCGCTTCATCGGGGAGAACATCATCCATCTGCCCACGGTCAAGACGCACATCTTCACCACCACGACAGGCGCGATGAAGAACGCGTTCGGAGGTTTGCTCAACGAGCGGCGGCACTGGAC
>PMCG01000051.1:6163-6906 GCA_003155335.1 Acidobacteriota bacterium | reverse complement strand
TCGACGAGCAGGATGCGCGGACCAAGCCTCGACATGCTAGACCTCTGCCAGGGGCAGAACGACGGTGGCCCTCGTGCCGCCATCGGGACGCGGCTCGAGCCGCAGGGCGCCGCCGTGCTCGTGGATGATCTTGTGCGCGATGGGCAGGCCCAGGCCCGACCCCTCGGCTTTCGTGGTACCGAGCGACCGCGCCAGCGCAGCCCCATCGAGAACAGACCCAATGCCGCTGCCGCTGTCGTTCACCTCGAGGCGCAACCGCTCGCCCTCGACACTCCCGGAGACGCGCACGGCCGCGGCGTTCGGCGACGAAGCCTCCACACCGTTCTTCACCAGGTTGCCCAGGGCCCGGCCGAGCAGCTCGGGATCGGCATCGAGGAAGATCCCNNCCAGCTCGATTCGGCGCGGCTGCGGTGCGGGCAGCTTGGCAAAGGCCGAGAAGCTCTGCGCGAGACGCAGCAGGGCCTCGATCTGCCTCTCGATGAGGGCCAGCGACTCGGCCTGGCGGCTGCCTGAGTCTGGCGTGTCAGGGGTCGAGCCAGATCGTGCGATGCGCGCGACAGCCATACGCATGGCGGTGAGCGGGTTCTTCAGCTCGTGCGCCAAGGATCGAGCGACGCCTTGCCAGGCGGCCAGCGCCTCGGTGACCTCGAGCCGCGCCCGCTGCGCAGCCAGCTCGTTGCCCATGCGGTTGAACTGCCGCACGAGGAACTGCATCTCGTCGGGCGGACGGGCGCCGGGATCCG
>PMCG01000051.1:1235-6146 GCA_003155335.1 Acidobacteriota bacterium | reverse complement strand
GTCAGCAGCAGCGCGCGCGGCAACAGGTGCGCCAGCGAGCGCCGGGCCAGCTCTGCCTGCACCAAGTTGACGCGCGTGAGGGCGACCTCGCTGCGCAGGCCCTCGTCCGCTCGGCTCTGCGCGAGTCTCTCGTCCACTTGCGCCAGTAGTGTCTCGAGCCGCGCTGGGCTGAGCGAGAGCACCTGTTTTGTGAGCAGATGACTGGCCAGGCCCCAGGCCAGGACCGGCAAGAGACCCAGCCCCAGCATCACGACCAGCAGGCGCCGGCGAAAACGCCGCGGTGTCGGATGTGCGTCCATTTGGCGGGCAAGCTACCCCTGATGGGCGGCCCGGTCAAGCGCGGACGCAAACTCGGTGGTTGCCAGGTGCGGGAGACGCGCGCGTTGTCAGCGGCGGCGGGGCTCGGCAGGATCGGGCGTTGCGACCGGGCAGGCACACTCGGCCGAGCGAGTGAGATCTTTGACGACAGCGGCCAGCAGGCCGCGTGTGAGGATCGATGAAGTGTCGTCCTCGCCGCCGGACTCGGTGGCCCAGGCTGCAACCTTGGACAAACTCGACATCGTCACGACCTGGAGCTGGACGGCGATGCGGAGCGTTGTCTGACCGACGTCGCGTTCGGGCAAGCGCAACGCCAGGCGCGCGAGGGGAATCGGACCGAGTGGATCGACCGGCGTGCCATCGTTCAGGATCAGGGCTCGCTTGTCTCGGCTAGAGGTGAGATCGGACTCGAAGACGCGCGAAGCCAGAGTCTGCTCGAACACGCCCCAGCGCTTGCGCAGCAGCGTGGCCTCGACGCGGACCCGACCGCGCATGCCGAGACGCAGCAAACGCAGGCTCTCGTCCTCGACAAAACCGTGCAGCGTGATGACCGCCACGGCGCGGTCGCCGACGGCACGGGCCTCGCACGTGGCAGAGGCAGCCTCGCTGGCCCTCGTTACAGAGGCGGCCGGCCCGCTCCAGAACGCGATCCCAACGAGCGCCGCTAGCATGACCCGTTGCCGAACGCGCCCCGGCCGCGCGAGCGAGCGATCTCGCTTCTTGGTTGCGGTTCGGGGAGGGGAGCGTCGACTCGGGAGCATCGTTCCAGAGGGAGGGTGCTGCTAGAAGAGGTGCCCGACCAGCAGCCGGACCTCCGGCTGCGCCACCCCGCGCCGATCGAGCCGCCACGCCATGGCGAGCTGGAGCGGGGGCACCATGCGCTTGTTCTTCAGCCAGCGGCCCAGGAGCGGAAGGCTGTCGATGTGCACCTTCACGCCAGCCCCGACGTGCGCCCCGTTCCACCCTTCCGCCGGCCGATGCAGCGACCCGATGTCGACAAACCCGGAGATCCACGCCTGGCGGTACTCGATCATGCCGAGCGCCGACCAGTCGCCGCCGCGAAACTCCTTGAACTCAAAGCCGCGCAGCGCTGACCAGCCTCCCAGGGCCTCCTGCTTTTGCAGCGGCAGGCCGGAGCCGCCAGCCACTCGGGCGCGCAGCCGCAAGCCGTTCTCCGGACCGGTGGCGAGGAACAGCATGTTGTCGCTGACCAGGCGCGTGAAGTTGAAGCGGTCGTCGGAGCCGGGCCTCGGTCGCGCGACCTCCAGCGTGGCCAGCATTTGGTAACCGCTGCGCAGACCCCAGGTGCGTGGCCTGGCCACGATCGACGTCTCCGGCGAGCGGAACAGTCCGCGGATCTGCTCCGGGTGCACCGGCTCGCTGAAGAGCTCGGCCCGGAAGAGCAGCGACCCCATGTGGCCCTCGTCGATGGGCGGGTTGTCGAAGGGCTCGTCGGTGTTGAAGATCGCCGGCGACTTGGCCAGGGCCGGCATCGAGCGATAGGTGTCGCTGCGATGTTCGATGCCCAGGAGTAGCTCGCGTGCTGGCTGGAGCGTCAGGCTCACGGCCGACCCATCGCGCCAGTAGTACTCGCTGTCGGGCCGGTTGAAGAACAGCGAGTTCATGTATGAGGAGTAGCGGCTCATCCTCCAGCCGTCGGCCGTGTTGATGGCGCCATACGACTCCACGCTCAGGTCGGCGATGCGCAGGGCCGGCATGCGCGCACGCAGGGCAATACTGTATTCGCCTCCGTCCTGCTCCACGATCGCCGCGCGCGCGTCGTGATCGAGGGTGCCCGAGAAGGTCTCGAGGCGCAGATGGACGCGGTCCTTCGGGTCCCAGAGTCTCGTGTCTGTCCGGATGCCGACGCCGATGCCACCGACCGGCGTGTGGCGCAGCAGCTCGTCGGGTGGAGATGCGAAGCGCACCTTCACCCGCGTCTTGAAGAACAACGTGAGCGTGTGTCCGGACACGGCGAATTCCGCCCGCGCCTCAACCGGCGGTGCCTCCCTGAGCGAGAACCGGATGCCGCCCGCAGGCTCGGGGCTCGTCTCCACGAAAGGCAACGCGCGCGTTGCTCGCGGCGCGCGCTCGGGGCGCAGGAAGGGCAGCTCGCGCTCGACGCGCTTGAGGGCCTCGCTCACGTCGACATCGAGAAACGTCCGGCCGGTCGGGAGATCCAGCGCCGCTTCTACGGCCCGCGTGAGACTGCCGGCCGGACCGACAAGCCGGATCTCAGCGATGTGGCCCTCATCCACCTCGATGGTCAAAGTACCGTCCGGCGACAGCGTGCCCGAGGCCTCGGCCATGCGATAGCCCGCATCGAAGAGCCCGCGCACGGCACGTCGCACCGCGTCCTCGACCCCGCCACGCAAGATCCCCGTTCGCAGCGTGCCAGCGTCGAGCTGTGCCAGCCACGCCGGTTGCGGCTCCGGCGGCTGGTCCGGCGTTGCCGTTGCCGTGCGGCCCAGTAAATCAGCGACGATTTGCTCGTCGCGCACCTCCGTGAGGCCGTGGACGACGACCCGGCGCACCTGCGGATGCTCGACGAGGTGGATCTCCAGGATCGCACCGCTCGCTCGCGCCACTCGCAAGCGCGCATCGATGCGGGCAAACGCCTGTGTGGCATCGAGTGCGCGCATCAGGTCGGCTGCTGCGCCAAACGTCAGCGGCTTTGCCGGGCGTCCGATCAGGCGCCACAGCTCCTCCTCGCGAACGGTTTCGAGCCCAACCAGCTCGATCCCGGCGAGGGAGCGCGCCTCGCCTTCGACTTCGACCGCGAGCTGATCGAGCGGCCCGCGCCGCCACTGGTCGTGCTCCTCGCCTCCGTTGTCACCAGCCCGCGCCAGCCCTGCGCCACAGCACAGGAGTGCGCTGATCATGGAAGCTGGGATTACTTGCCCTCTCATACGCGCCTTCCTTCCGGCGTGAACCGGACGCGATCGATGCTCGGCCAGGGGCCGTCCGTCGACAGCAAAACACCCTGTCCGCCTTTGCTGGCGGCCGATCATAACAGGGAAGGGGCCGCTGCCCCGGAAACTGCCGGCGACACCCTGCAAACGCCAGGCCAGCGCAGGCCATGGCGGGTGGAGAGCAATGGATGGAGAGCCATTGACACTGGCAGCATCATGGTGCTACCTGTCTTGTTACGTTTCTGGAAATCGCCAGGAGGCTCAGAGTGGATAATGGATGCCTCTCGATCGATCGCCGGATTGCGTTGGTCCTGGCCGTTCTCTGTCTCGTCGGACAACCCGGCTGCAGCGCACTCAGCGCTATGCGCACAAAGGGCGCGTTGAGCCAGCTCAACGGGACAGCCAGTCCCCCTGACCCGAGCCTGCAAGTGCCCCTCGCGACCAGGATCGCGCGCCTAGCCAAAAGCCATCTCGCCGACGCGTACGTGGACCCACAGCGTGTGGCTGGATGGATGGCCGCGCTCGGCGATGAGCCGGGCCCGCTGACCAACCTGGTCGCTTGCCTGGCCACAGCCCCGGCAGACGAGATCCCTTCGTGCTACGACGGGCTCGCACCCGACCTGGCCGGGATGCTCCCCAAGCCACCGTCGACGATGGACGTGCTGAAGACGCGCACCAGCCCCGAAGCCGAGGTCGANNTGCGGCGCGGAATCGCGGACGGCACCCATCGGGCGGCTGCGTACATCACCTCACGCCAGTGGCATAGAAGCGTCACCCGGCCCTCGACCGCGATCGTGCTCAGCGGCGGCGCCGCGAACGGCGCCTTCAGCGCAGGCCTGCTGTGGCGACTTCTCGATGTGCTCGAGTCCTGTCACGAGGCCTCGACTGGAGGCTGCGCGGGCGCTCACGTGGACCTGGCGGTCGGCACGAGCACAGGGGCGCTCATCAGCCTGGTCGTGGACATGGCCAACACGCCGGGCTACGAGACGCAGGCGCGCGATCTGCTCGTCGATGCCTACACCTGCTCGGTCAACGCACGCCTGTATTGCGTCAACAATGCCTGGACCACTTCGCTCGCCACGGGCGATCTGAGGGGCATGGCACGATTCGACGGCATCCGGAAGATGATCAAGGCCAGCGTGCCCCAGGCCGTGGCGTCGAATCCAACCGAGCGGGTCGCGGTCTCGGTCGACTTTCAGTCGGGCGACATCTACAGCCAGAGCGACCAGGACCCAGAGGACGCGAGCGATTGGGACCACCAGGTCGACTCGGTTCTCGCCTCGATCGTGGAGCCGATCATGGCGGAACCCATCCCGGAGCTTTCCAGGGATGGCCACCCGGTTCAAGGCGCATTTCTGGACGGCGGCGTGCGATCAGGGCTGCCCCTGCTCGAGGCTGTGCGCCGCGGAGCGGAACGAGTCCTCATCGTCAACACTTCCGGCATCGAACCCACGCGTAGGGGACCGCCGAAGAACGCCTTCAAGATCCTCACACGGACCATTGAACTCATGAGCGGCCAGCCTCGGCCTGGCGAGTTGCAGCAGGGAGAGCTGGCTGCTGTGGAGCGACGCTGGATCGAGTACAACGTGTGCGTCGATCGCCTGGGACCACTGGCAGCAACCGCCAAAGCGGACGTGACCAGCTTCTGCGAGCGACGCGAGGGCTTTTACCCGCGAGCCGA
>PMCG01000051.1:0-1223 GCA_003155335.1 Acidobacteriota bacterium | reverse complement strand
GCCTCTTCGAGCTGGGCGCGAGGACGTTTCAGCACCGTTGCGGCGAGATCCTCGATCTGCTCGGCATTGACGGCCAGGTGGCGCGCGAGTCGTGCAATCTCGACGACGACGCGGTCACACAGCGGGCGCGAGCGACGTACAAGCCGATCGCGACGTGCGGGACCGTCTCGGAGCTGCGCTCGTGCGAGTGACAGCCGCCAAGTTGCGTCGGCTCATCCATGGCATCGCGCTCGGGCGAGATGCTCCCACGCGTTCTCTCACCGCTCACGAACCAGCCCAATTCAGGGAGCTGAAGCGCGCTCATGCGCGCTGGTGGAATCCTGACAACGTGGTGGGGCTCTGCATCGCTCGCAAGGTCGCGAATGGCAAGGGTGGCGCCATCGCTCTCCAGGTCCTTGTCCGCGAGAAGCTTCCCAAGCACCGCGTTCCGCCACGCCAACGCGTGCCAGAGAGCATCGAAGCGGACTTGGTCGGTCTGGCGAAGAGGATCCCCACCGACGTGCGCGCCGTCGGAAAAGGCCGCTTGGAGGTGCTCGTGAGCGACGATCGTCCTGTGTTGCCCGGATTCTGCGTGGGCGGCCGGCGCACAGGATCTGGAACCCTGGCGTGCGTGGTGCGCTCGCGCTCGGATGGCTCTCTGCTCGGCCTATCCTGCGGACATGTCATCGCCCGGTATGGGCTAGCGAATGCCGGCGAGGACGTGCTCGCCCCTTCATACGAGGACTCCATCGCGAACGACCTGCCGCTGACGCCATTGGGCCAGCTCGTGACCGTGCTGCCCGTGGACTTCGCCGACTCCAGCGCGACCGAGAACGTCGATGCCGCGACCTTTGCCGCCAACAGCTCCAACGACCTTGACAAGCGCATTGCCTTGATTGGCGCCCCCAATGGCGTGAGATCGTCCATTGCGCTCGATCTCCCTGTCCACAAGGTCGGCTATGCCTCCGAGCACACCACGGGCATTGTCCAGGCACTGCATGTCATGGCCGCGCTCCCCTACCGCAAGCCGAGGGGTGGCTTCGCAGACGCGCTCTTCGCAGATCTGATCGGCATCAGCACGTTCGCCCAGCCGGGCGACTCGGGCGCCTTGGTTCTCGATGAGGACAACGCAGCCGTTGGCCTTCACATGGGCGGCTTCAGTGGCATGAGCGTCTGCATGCCGATCGGCCGAGTGCTCGACGCGGTCGACTGCGATCTCGCCTGAACACGAGGGCGGCGCGGCG
>PMCG01000091.1:1188-6275 GCA_003155335.1 Acidobacteriota bacterium | reverse complement strand
ATCCGCGGCATTGGACCGCGTCGCGCCGCGGCGCTCGGGCGCGAGGGAATCTTCGCGGTCGGTGACTTGCTCTCGCGGCTGCCGTTCCGATACGAGGACCGGCGCGTGATGTCGCGGGTCGGTGATCTGGTTCCCGGCCGGCTGGCGTGCGTGCGAGGCACGATTGCCGTGTCGCGTTTGCGGCATCCAGGGCGCATGCGTCTGCTGGAATGCGTCGTCGCGGACGAAACCGGCCGCGTGCGGGCCATCTGGTTCAACCAGCCTTTCCTGCAGCCCGTGCTCCAGCCAGGATGCAAGGTGGCGCTCTGCGGGCCTGTCGTGCGTGACCCGCGTGCCCCGGGGCACTTGACGATGATCTCGCCACAGCATGAGCTGATCGGCGCGGACGAGGGCGCCGGGCTGGACTACGGGCGCATCGTTCCGGTGTACGAACGCGTGGGCCCTGTGAGTGGCCGGATATTGCGTCGCATTCTCGCGGACCTGACGGCGGCTTTGCCCGATGACCTGCCGGACCTGCTGCCGTGCGATGTGCGCGATCGTCTGCGGTTGCCGGCCCTCGCGGGAGCGCTCCGCAGCGTGCATGCGCCTGAGGCTGAGCTGGACGGCCCGGGGCTAGCGGCCCTCGCAGCGGCGCGCAGCCCGGGGCATCTGCGTCTCATTCTCGAGGAGCTGTTCCTGTTCCACGTCGGCTTGTCCTTGCGGCGAGCAGGACGCGCGCGGCGCTGTGGGCCGGGCGCCGTTGTCGACGAGCGGGTGCGCGCGGCTGCGCGGGCTCTCTTGCCGTTCCGCCTGACCGAGGCGCAGCGGCGCGTGGCGCGCGAGATCGCGGACGATCTGCGGTCGCCAATCCCGATGAGGCGGCTCCTGCAGGGCGATGTGGGGGCAGGCAAGACCGTGCTTGCTCTGCTGGCAATGGTGATCGTCGTGGANNCACTTTCTGACATTCCGGCGACTGCTGAGCGGGCGCAGCTATCGCGTCGAGCTGCTGACGTCCTCTGTGACGCGTGACGTGCGCGAGGCAGCGTTGGGACGCATCGCCTCGGGCCAGGCGCAGCTCGTCATGGGCACGCACGCGCTGACCGAGCCACGAGTCGTCTTCCATAGACTGGTGCTGGCAGTGGTTGACGAGCAGCATCGCTTCGGCGTGCTGCAGCGCGAGGCCCTGACAGCCAAGGCCGAGTCGCTCGACTTGTTGGTCATGACAGCCACGCCCATCCCACGAACGCTCGCGCTGACTGCCTATGGCGACCTCGACGTCTCTCGACTGGACGAGCTGCCACCCGGGCGCAGTCCGGTGCGCACGCTGCTGCGCAATGCGACGGCGCGACGAGAGGTCGTGGACCTTGTCCGGCGCGAGGTGGCGCAGCAGCACCAGGTCTACGTGGTCTTTCCGATCGTCGAGGAATCGGAGCAGCTGCGGGAGGTTCGCGCGGCCGTGGCCGGCCTGGAAGAGTGGCGGCGCGCCTTGCCTAGGGCTCGCGTCGAGCTGTTGCACGGGCAGATGCGTGCGGCCGAGCGCGAGGTGGTCATGGGACGCTTCACGCGCGGTGAGATCGAGGTGCTGGTGGCGACCACGGTGATCGAGGTCGGCATCGACGTGCCGAACGCGACGCTCATGGTCATCGAGCACGCCGAACGGCTCGGTCTGGCCCAGTTGCACCAGTTGCGCGGCCGTGTGGGTCGCGGGGCAGCGCCGTCGACCTGTGTGCTCGTGACGCACGGGCGACTGACGCCTGATGCGCGCGCGCGACTGGATGCGATGCTCGCGACCCAGAACGGCTTTGTCATCGCAGAGCAAGACCTGGCGATTCGTGGTCCGGGCGAGCTGCTGGGCACACGCCAGTCGGGCTTGCCGCGCTTCCGCGTGGCTGATCTCGTACGCGACCAGGATCTCATCGAGCCCGCGCGCGCCGAGGCTGAGCGCTTTGTCATGGATCGCGGCTGCGACGAAGCCGCGCGCTGGCTGGCCTCGACCGACTGGGAGAGACGCCTGCGCCTCGCAGGCTGAAGGCTGGGGGAGCGAGGTGCTGGCGTGACACGCATCATCGGAGGGACGGCGAGGGGACGGAGGCTCGACGCGCCGGGTGGCCGCGAGACCCGTCCCACGGCCAGCCGCGTCAAGCAGACGCTGTTCGATGTGCTGGCGCCGCGGCTCAGCGGCTGTCGATTCTTGGACCTATTCGCCGGCAGCGGCGCGGTCGGGTTGGAGGCCTTCTCGCGGGGCGCCACGGAGGTCGTGCTGGTCGAGAGCGATCGACGTGCGGCGGTCGTCATCAGACGCAACGCGGAGCGTGTGTCGCGGCCGGGCGGGCGCGTGCAGGTGCGGTCCGTGGACTATCGGCAGGGCCTCGCAGCGCTGGCGCGCGAAGGGCGACGTTTCGACATCGTCTTCGTCGACCCACCGTACGCGAGCGACCTCTATGAGCCGGCCCTGGAGCAGCTCGATCGGCTGGGATTGCTCGCTGACGCGGCGACAGTTGCCGTGGAGCACTTCCACAAGCGCGCGCTTCAGGCGACAATACGGGGACTGGTACGCGAACGTCAGGTGCGGGTCGGCGATCACATGCTGAGCTTCTACCGGCCGCAGGGGTTCGGTGAGGCCGGGGCAGGGAGAGGGGATTGAGTTCACGCAAGGCACGCGCTGTCTTCCCAGGCTCGTTTGATCCGATCACGAACGGCCATCTGGACATCATCGATCGCGGACTCAAGGTCTTCGACGAGGTGATCGTGGCCATTCTGGTCAACTCGGACAAGCGGCCGCTGTTTTCGCTCGAGGAGCGGGTCGAGATCGCACGCAGCGCCTGCCGAGGACGGCGTCGCGTGCGCATCGACACCTTCTCCGGCCTTCTGGTCGACTATGCCATGCGGGTGCAGGCCGAGGTGATCGTGCGCGGCCTGCGGGCCATCTCGGACTTCGAGTTCGAGTTTCAGATGGCGCTCATGAATCGGCGTCTCAACTCGCGCATCGAGACGGTGTTCATGATGCCTGCCGAGAGCTACTCGTATCTTTCGTCGCGCATGGTGAAGGAGGTCTTTCGTCTCGGGGGCGACGTGAGCGAGCTCGTTCCGCCGGTGGTGGTGCGTCGGCTGCGGGCCATGACGGACGGCCCCCATCGCCCGCGTGGCACGCGGCGGAAGGGGCGTGCGTGACGTCCGGAGACGGCTCGGCCAGCGATCTCTCGCGCCGCGCGGCGCAGATTGAGATCTCTCCGACCGTCGCGATGGCCCAGAAGGCGGCGGCTCTACGGGGAATGGGTCGCGGGCCGATCGATCTCACTGTCGGCGAACCCGACCTGGACACGCCGCGCCACATCATCGATGCCGCGGTGGACGCGCTCAACTCCGGACGCACTCGCTACACAGCGTCGGCGGGCCTCAGCGAGCTTCGGGCCGCGGTGGCATTGCGATACCGCCAGGACTCCAAGGTCACGTTCTCCGCGGACGAGGTGGCCATCACCAACGGCGGCAAGCACGCGCTCTTCCTCGTGTGCCAGGCGTTGTTGGACCGGGGCGATGAGGTGATCATCCCCTCGCCGCACTGGCCGAGCTTCAGCGAAGCGGTGCGCCTGGCCGGGGCCCGGCCGATCCTCGTTCACACTCATGAGCAGGACGGCTTTCAGGTGACGGCGCGCATGATCAGCAAGGCCACCAGCCCGCGCACCAAGGCCGTCATCGTGAATAGCCCGGCCAACCCGACAGGGGCCGTCGTCGACGCGGAAGACCTGCTAGTCATCGGCGATATGGCGCAGCGCCGGCGTTTCACGCTTCTTTTCGACGATGCCTACGCCCGGCTGCTCTATCGGCGAGTCGACCCGAGCGTGCTCCAGGCTTTGCGCGACTCGGTGAGCGACCGCTTCGTCATCCTCGGCACGGCATCCAAGACCTACTGCATGACAGGCTGGCGGCTGGGATGGGTCCTGGCGCCCAAGGTCCTTGTCGACGCCTGCGCGGCGCTGGCGTCGCACAGCACACAGTGCCCGACGAGCTTCGTGCAGGTCGCGGCGATACAGGCACTGACAGGCCCACAGCGGGCCGTGCAGGAGATGGCGGCTGAGTATCGCCAAAGGCGCGACTTCGTCCTCTCGGCGCTGGCTGCGATCCCGCGCGTGACGTGTGTCGAGCCCGGCGGCGGTTTCTACGTGTTCCCCAACGTGGCTCGCCACCTGTCGCCGGCGATGCCTTCGACGTCGGCGATGGGGCTGCGACTGATGGAAGAAGCCGGCCTGGCGGTGGTGCCTGGCGAGGCGTTTGCTGCGCCGGGCTACATTCGCATTTCATTGGCGCGTCCGATGCCGGAGCTGACAGAGGGCATGCGCCGTCTGACGGCGTTTCTCGAAAGACAGGAGAACGCGTGAGACCGACTTCGCTCGCGCCGGGCAGTCTGGTCGTACTGTCGCTTCACAGCCCGCGAGAGAAGTACTGGGGCCGGCTGCACGCCATCCTGCCCGCGGGCGTCATCGTGCGCGGGCTGGCGCTCGATGTCTTCGATGACTGGCTGCGTCAGGAGCGAAATCGAGGCGAACGCGCGATCGCGCCGACGACCGTGTTCTTCCCGATGGGGCGGGTGGAGCGCATCGAGGGCGACGAGACCGTTGGGCCGGTCAGCAGTTTCGGCGAGAGGTTCGCCGTGGCGGTCGGTCGGAGCGCGAACTCGGCGCTCGGCTCACACGTCTACCGGAGGGCCGGGTCCGCGGCTCGCTCGGTGCGCTCCTCGGCCAGCGGCATCACAGGGACCAAGAGGGCTGGCACGAAGAGATAGAGCTCGCTGCGGTGAGCGCTCGAAGTCCTCCGTCGTGTGCGCGTGATCGGCAGGCGCGCGCGGCGCCAGCTCTGCGTGCGCCAGTAGCCGAACGACTCCCTGCCATCGCTGCGATAGTAGCCAGCGATGGGGTAGCGCTCGATCCCCTGCAGGCGGCCGTCGCGGTCGTCGCCGAAGAGGCCGTAGCCGTAGCCAGATCCGCCGGAGGAGCGGTAGAAGCTCGCCAGGTCGTACGGGCTGGCAAGGACGCGGATCTTGCGCTGTGTCGTCTGCTCAGGCTCGTTCGCGCCCGCGTCTTTGGCTGCGTCCTGGGCCGCCAGACCGCTTG
>PMCG01000091.1:0-1079 GCA_003155335.1 Acidobacteriota bacterium | reverse complement strand
GACTTCTGGGCCGAGTGGTGCGGTCCCTGTCGCGCCCTGGCGCCCACACTCGATGCCATCGCAACCCAGTACTCAGGCCGACTGAAGGTCGGCAAGCTCAACGTCGAACAGAACGCCGACATTCCCATCCGCTACGCCATCACCGCGCTGCCCACGCTCCTGGTGCTCAAGGGAGGCAGGGTGGCGGAGCAGTGCGTCGGGCTCGTCTCCAAAGACGCGCTCGTCCGCATTGTGGACGGGCAGCTCGCCTAGTCCAAGCGGGGCGTGCCGACTCACCGCGTCAGGTGCGCTTGCGGCGCTGCGCGTCGAGCGGTAAGATCCGCTCTCGCGGTGAGGCTAAGCAGAGGACATTCATGGCCGATATCTCGCTGATGAAACTCCAGGCGCGCGGCAAGGTGCGACGCTTCCTGCAGTCGCAGTTCCGCAAGGAGCAGGTCCACGCCCTTGTCGTGCAGCGCCACGGCGAATGCAATCGCTGCGGCGAGTGCTGCCGGATCCTCTTCCGCTGCCCCTTCCTGCGCTCCGACGGGAATGGCGGACATCTCTGCAGTATCTATGCGCTGCGCTTTGAACAGTGCCGCCACTACCCGATCCAGCCTTGCGACCTGCGCGAGGTCGAGAGCTGCAGCTACCAGTTCCCGACAGGAGCTACCGCGGACGTGCGGGCTCGCGCGTCCGCCTAGGCCTCGCGCCGGATTCGAGAACATGCCCAATATCGTCGTGGCCGGTGCCCAGTGGGGCGATGAAGGCAAGGGGAAGATCGTCGATCTGCTCGCAAGCAAGGTGCAGGTCGTGGTGCGCTACAACGGCGGCCACAACGCCGGCCACACCGTCATCGTCGGCGGCAAGAAGACGGTCCTGCACCTGGTGCCGTCGGGNNGCGGGCATCGAGGTCGGCGCGGACTTCGTGATCTCCGATCGCGCTCATCTGATCCTGCCGCACCACCGCGCGCTCGAGGCGCTCGGGGAAGAGCTGCGCGGGACCCAGCGCATCGGGACAACGCTGCGCGGCATCGGTCCGGCCTACGAGGACAAGGCCGGGCGCAGGGGCATTCGCATGGGCGACCTGCTGCGGCCCG